>WFRA01000244.1 GCA_015486775.1 Kiritimatiellales bacterium
GACGCAGGGAGCCGCCGCAACTGCGGCGGTTGCGCCGAGCACGATTAAAAAAGTTCGCCTGTCGAGCCTTGCTTCCATGGTTTTAAATCCAGTCGCAACAGTAGCGGGTGCCGGGCGCGGAGGGAATGATTTTCTCCCTCGGGATGGATTCCATGCAAGAAATGCCTTGCGGCTCGGGCGGAAGACGGGAATTATGCACCCCAATCTAAACAAGGAGCATGATATGAAAAAATATGTTTGCGATGTATGCGGCTGGGTCTACGATCCGGAGATAGGCGACCCCGATAGCGGCATTGCCCCCGGCACGGCGTTCGAAGATATTCCCGACGATTGGGAATGCCCCGAATGCGGCGTCGGCAAAGACGACTTTTCCGTCGTCGAGGTTTAGTACACTGCGCATCTTAAAACTTTGCATCAGAAGCCATCCACAGATTACTCAGATGAAGAGAGAATCTGCGTGCATCTGTGGATAACCCGTTCTGTAGAGAAATAAAACTACGGGTGGTAGATGCGAACACTACAGAGTACTAGTCCGGCTCCATCAGCCAGCAACCGTTCTGCAAATTTTGCGAAGCGGTTGTTTTTTTGTGCCCGCGCCGGAAGCAGGCACAAAAAAAACAGCGCACGGAAAAGGGGAAGAAAAAACCGTGCGCTGCCAAAAAGAGACCCGCAATGGGGGGAGCGGGCGCTCTTGTTTTAGTGCGTTGTTGCAGGCTTAGACCCGTCCCCGGAAGAACGTTCATTTTTTTGAAATTAAAAATGGAACCTTGTCTGGAACAAATGGAGACATTGAATTTAACCACGGACATATCGCCCTTCGGGTTTTCCCCGGATTCGCGCATCGAGTATTTGGCCGTAGGATGAGGCTCCGCCTCGTCTTGTGCCGCACGGGAAAGTCGAAGCAGAGCTTCAACCTACGGGGAGTCGAAGCAGAGGTTGCCTGTCGACTCGCTTCGCGCCAACCTACGCATACACCTGCGTCCGTCCCTTGTTTCTCAAATAATACAAACCCCTATAAATTTACGAATGAACGAGCCTTCCGCATCCCCTAATTCGTGGATTTTATCCATTCGCTGGGTATTTCATCCTGAATGCGATGCGGGACACCGTCACGGCATTGGGGATCGATCTCTGCAATCGGCTCTCAATGTTGCCATAGTCAGGATGTTCGCTGATTGGCACTTTCGAATCGAGTCCTTTGTTTTTCCTTGAAACTCAAAC
Organism: Kiritimatiellales bacterium; assembly: GCA_015486775.1. Classification (GTDB taxonomy): domain Bacteria; phylum Verrucomicrobiota; class Kiritimatiellia; order Kiritimatiellales; family Pontiellaceae; genus Pontiella. The sequence continues at coordinate 1,222 of WFRA01000244.1, forward strand.
CAAGGCGGCGTTGACGATTTCCCTCGCTTCGGTCTGGATCTGCGCGAGGTGCTTTGCGCCTTTGAAGCTTTCGGCGTAGATTTTGTAGATGTCTTCGGTGCCAGAAGGCCGCGCGGCGAACCAGCCATTTTCGGTGCAGACTTTCAGGCCACCAAGCGCCGCGCCGTTGGCAGGCGCATGCGTGAGCTTGGCGGTGATCGGTTCGCCCGCGAGGGTTTCGGCGGTGACTTGCCCGGGCGAGAGCGCGGCGAGTTTCGCCTTCTGCTCGCGGGAGGCGGGGGCATCGACGCGGGCGTAGACCGGGCTGCCGAACTGGGCGACGAGGTCTTGGTAGTGTTCGCCGGGATCCTTGCCGGTGACGGCTTGGATTTCGCAGGCGAGCAGGCAGAGGATGATGCCGTCCTTGTCGGTGGTCCAGACGCTGCCGTCCTTGCGCAGGAAGGAGGCTCCGGCGGATTCCTCGCCGCCAAAGCCGTAGGAGCCGTCGACGAGGCCGTCGACAAACCACTTGAATCCGACGGGGACTTCCTGCAAACTGCGGTCGAGGTCGGCGGCGACGCGGTCGATCATCGAAGAGCTGACGAGCGTTTTGCCGATGGCTGCATCTTTGCGCCAGCCGTCGCGGTGGGTGAAGAGATAGTGGATGGCGACGGCGAGGTAGTGGTTGGGGTTGAGCAGGCTGGCCGACTTGGTGACAATGCCGTGGCGGTCGTAGTCGGGGTCGTTGCCGAAGGCGATGTCGAAGTTGTCTTTGAGGGCGACGAGGCTGGCCATGGCGTAGGGCGAGGAGCAGTCCATGCGCACCTTACCGTCGCGGTCGACGGTCATGAAGGAAAAGGTGGGATCGACGTGGTCGTTACGGATGGTGAGATCTAGGCCATATTTTTCGGCAATCGGCTTCCAGTAGCGCAGCCCCGCGCCGCCCATGGCGTCGGCGCAAATCTTGAGGCCTGATTTGGCGATGGCCTCCATATCGACGACGTTGGCGAGGTCGTCGATATACGGGGTGATGTAGTCGTAGGCGACGGTGGTGTCGGCGGCGAGCGCGTCGGCATAGTAGAGGCTTTCGACCTCGTCGTTGTCGTCGGCCAGCAGCTCGTTGGCGCGTCCGGCGATCCAGCTGGTGATGTCGGTGTCGGCCGGCCCGCCGTTGGGCGGGTTGTATTTAAAGCCGCCGGCATCGGGCGGATTGTGCGACGGGGTGATGACTACGCCGTCGGCCAGCCCGTCGGTGCGGCCTTTGTTGTACTGCAGGATGGCGTGGGAGATGACGGGGGTCGGGGTGTAGCCGCCGTCCTGGTCGATCATGGTGGTTGCGCCGTTGGCGGCGAAGACCTGGAGCGCGGTTTTTTCGGCGGGGGTGGAGAGTGCGTGGGTGTCTTTTCCGACAAAGAGCGGGCCGGTGATGCCCTCTTTTTTGCGGTATTCGCAGATGGCTTGGGAAATTGCCATGATGTGGTCTTCGGTAAAGCTGGTGTTGAGCGAGCTACCCCGGTGGCCAGAGGTGCCGAAGGCCACCTGCTGGTCGGGGTTGTCCACATCGGGCTGCATTTCGTAGTAGAGGCTGACGAGTTCAGCGATATCGACGAGGTTTTCTTTTGCGACGGGTTTTCCGGCATCTGGATGAATGGCCATGGGTTTTCTCCTAATGGGTGCTTCCTAAAAAGATCCATCTAAGCAGAGCCGCGCGGGAAACTCAATCCCCGATCCCGAAGGAGTCGAATTTGGCAACACCCCGGTTAAACACGCAACCTGCACAGATTCGCGTCGGCCAAGAGATAAAACTTGCGCCCACCCCGTCACTCCTCAACCAAACGGGCATGTTCCGGTGGGGCAGCTACCCGTGTCGCAGCTTCCGCTCTCGCAGGCGTTCCCCCCGCCGCCCGGCGCGCTAAAGACGGAGAGCTGGCGCTCGGTTTTCCCCGATTTGCATTTCGGGCATTTGGGTGCCTTGGCATCGCTTCCGCTCACCAGCTCCTCGAAGCGATGACCGCATTTTCCACACTTGTATTCAAACAAAGGCATCTTGTTTCCTCCTCTGGTTTCGATTAGTGATCGCAAGCATTCTGCCCGGTTTCCAGGCGTCCTTCCAGCCAGTTTTCAACCAGTTTTTCAGGCGCTTCGGGAGCGGCACCGACCACGACCTCGATGCCCTGCTGCGTGAATAGGGCTTGGGCGCGCTGCCCCATTCCGCCGGCAATAATCACATTTGCGCCCTGCTCCGCCAGCCAGCGCGGCAGCACGCCGGGCTCGTGGGGCGGCGGATCGAGCTGCTCCGTTCCAAGAATGTCCCGGCCTTCGACTTCGACCATCGCGAATGTTTCGCAGTGCCCGAAATGGGCGCACAGTTTCCCCTGCGCGGTGGGTATGGCAATCTTCATTTTGGTCTCCTTTTTAATTTGCTTTTGATTCGATCTTTCCATCCTGGTTTTTCCGGTTGCACCGCCCAGTCTAGCACGGCGGACTGGATGGTGGAGGCGGCAAGCAGGGCGCAGTGGTGGTGGTCGGGCGGAATGGCACCGGCGACATCGAGCACATCCTGCTGCGAGAGCTGCTTCGCCCGCTCCGCCGCCATCCCCTCCACCAGCCGGGCCGCGGCGGAGCAGCAGGCCACGGAGGGCGCGCAGCCATCGGTCATAAAGCTCGCCTTGCGGATGCGCCCCCCATCGATACGCAGCCACATTTCCGCCGTGTCGCCGCACGGCCCCTTGTATTTTGCATGAGCGTTGGCATCGCGCATCGGACCGAAGTTGTCCGGCCGCGCGTCGATGACACCCATCATTTCGTCAAACATGCCCGCCTCCGCGGTGGTACTGAACAACCCAGCTACCAACCGGCTTGTTCAGATCCCTTCCAATCACTGGACACTTCACCTGCGTCAGGAAAAAGAGATCGCGGTCGGCCTCGCTCAGCGTTTCATAGTTGGCCTGCCCCTTGGCGACCACCAGATCCGCTGTTTTGAAATGCTCCAAAAAGGTAGCGGAACATTGGGCGAGCAGGGTGCCCGGCGCGTCATTTCCAGTGTCGACGATTTCCGCCAGCCGATCCATTCCAGAGACCCGCGCATCATCGCGCGTGGCATCGTTGATCACGGGCGATCCCTTGACGGCATAAAGGACTTTTGCGGGAAGCATCCGCTCCACCAGCAGCCGGTCGAAAACGATCTCCCCGGCATTGTCGCCCAGCACCAGAATGGTTCTGGCCTCCCGCACGGCTTGGCGCAAGGCATCCACCGCTGCATCGTCTAGGGTTTTGCGGATGGTTCTTTCTACGAGGGAGGAGAGATCAAGCTCATCCATATTTGAGGTGAGCGCAAAATCCATAATGTTCCCGGCAATGGAAAAACGGATCGCCATGGCGAAGGGGTCGGTCGCTCCTTCGACCAGCGGCCGGGCCTCCTCGAGCAGGCGCAGCGCGGCCGCGTTGGAGCGAGCCTTGATCTCGGCGTAGGGATCGGGGTCGCCGGTTTCCTCGCGGATGATCCGGTGGATCGCCTGCGCCATTTCCGGGGGGGAAAGATCCATCCTGAATTCCGCCGAAGCCGCCAACACCCGCCGGAGCACACGGTGCATCAGCTCTTCGTCACCCGTCACCTGCCGCAAGGCATCGTATGCCTGGCGGACAAAACAGGGAATACATTCAAGGTAGGTTTTCATGGTGTTATTTTAAAAAAGAAACCGCAGAATATCGAACAGGAAATCTCGAATAACGAAGGTGGTAACTTCTGTATTCTGCGGTTCCTTGTTCGAAATTCGATATTCAATATTCTTTTCTCTTAAACCCAGTGCGCTTCCGCGTTGGCCACTTCGGCGGCGGTGAGTTCGCCTGCCTTGAACTGCTTGTAGGCCTCCTCGATGGTTCCAGCCTTGCAGGGGTAGACCTTGATGTTGGCGGCTTTCAAGGTCTGGAAAGCCTTGGGGCCGCAGTGGCCGGTGATCACGCAGTCGACATCCTGCTTGCAGATCAGCAGCGCGGTCTGGATCCCGGCACCCTGCGAAGCGTTCAGGTTCTGCTCGTTGTTGACGCTCTTGAGCGTGCCGGCTTCGTCGTCATAGACCAGAAAGCCGGGAGCCCGGCCGAAGCGCGGGTCGAGGGGGGCGGCCAGCGAATCACCGCTGGCGGTAAATGCAATTTTCATGGGGTGTCTCCTTTTTCTGCTTCGTTACTGAAAAGTTTCCGGCGGCGGCAGCAGGGACGGGAACCCTTCCCCGCACGGATATGGATAGCGCCGCCCTCCATCCGGATGGCCTTGCCGCAGACCAGCGCCTCGGCGATCTTCCGGCGGGCCGAAGCGAGAATCCTTCCAACCGTTGGACGCGAGACCTTCATCCGCTCCGCCACCTCTTCCTGGTAGAGCCCTTCGGCATCGGCCAGACGAACCGCCTCGATTTCGTCGAAGGTCAGTACCACCTCCTCCAGCTCCCGCATCGGGATGCCGGTCGGCTTGAACCAAGTGGCTTCCGGCGGCTCTTCAATTTCCCTGGGCGATATCGGTCTTGGCATGGAAGGTCTCCGTTTGCGCCGATACGAGCATATGCTCGTTACGCAGTCAAGCCCTTTTTCTGTGCCGCATCAAATCCGCAGTTTGGATGTTTACAAATCCAAGGCTCTGAACTATGTTGCACCCATGAAAGCAATCAAACATATCACCGTCGGTGTGGCGCTGCTCCTCCTTGCAGGGTGCGCGACCACGTTCCGCCCCTGGAAACTCAGCGAAGTCGAAGAGGGTATGAGCAGGAAGCAGGTGGTTGGCATCCTGGGTCAGCCGGATTCCGTGGAAACGAAGGATGGCGCGGAAATCCTGCACTATTCCTACAGCGAGGACTACAACCCTCCCCCGGCCAGCGGAACGCTGAACCAGCCCACCGACAGCCCCGAGCGGCAGATCCAGGATCAGCAGATCAAGCGCAGCGTTCAGGAACACAATTATGCCGTGGAGATTGTCGACGGCAAGGTGCAGGACTACAAGGAACTGGGCAACTAGGCCAGTCTCCGCCCCACCCCGTCCACACACGGCTCCGCCCGGGTTCCCGCCTTTGGTGGAGACGCGCTTGAGACGGCAGGTTTCCGAAGGCTGGAAAAAATGAGGTTGGAACTGTGGCGACAATGAAAGAAGTCCAGCGCGGGCGGTTGCTGGTCGGGCGGCTCGACCATGGTGCCGACCTGCTCGGGGAGATCACCGCTATCTGCCGGGATGCCGACGTGCGGCTCGCGCGGATACAGGCCATCGGAGCCGTGCAAAAGGCGCGACTGGCCTACTACGATCAGACCGAGAAAACCTACCGCTCCTTTGAATTTTCCCAACCCTTGGAAATACTCTCCCTCGCGGGCAATGTCTCCATCCGGGACGGGGAACCCGCGGTGCATGCCCACCTGGTGCTGGCCGATGCCGAGGGCAACGCCTTTGGCGGGCACCTCGCCGAGGGCACGGTCGTGTTCGCCTGCGAGTGCATGATCGAGGAGCTTGTCGGCGAAGAGTTTGTCCGCAACCACGACGAGCCCACCGGCCTCCCGCTCTGGAAAATCCAATCCTCGGAAAAAGGCGCGTAGTTCCGTCCTCAGCGGGGCTTGCGCAGGTAGAGAATCCAATAGACGCTTCCCACAAAAATGGCACCGCCCACCATGTTGCCGATTATAACCGGAATCAGGTTGCCGAGCACAAATCCGTGCAGGTTGAGGTTGGAGAGATCCATCCCGTTGAGCAGGCCGACAATTTTTGAGTTATGCTTGAGCAAGAGGCCGGCAGGAATGAAGTACATGTTGGCGATGGAGTGCTCGAAGCCCATGGCCACGAAGGCGGTGATGGGCAGGAGGATCGCTAGGATCTTGTCGGTCACGGAGCGGCAGCTGTGGCAGAGCCAGATGGCCAGGCAGACAAGGATGTTGCAGAGCATTCCGCTGGTGAAGGCCTGGGTGAAGGTGAGGTTGACCTTGTGGTTGGCGATGGCCAGCGCCTTGGCACCCACCGCGCCGCCGTTGCCCATCCAGTGGCCGCTAAAGTAGACCAGTATCACGATCGCCAGCGCCCCGACCAGATTGCCGAAGAGCACGAAGATCCAGCTCCGCAGCATTTGGCGCACCTTGATTTTTTTGCTGAAGCAGGCCATCACCATCAGCGTATCGCCGGTGAACAAATCCGCGCCCGCAATGATCACCAGCACGAGCCCGAGGGAAAAGACCATCCCGCCAATCAGCTTGGTCAGCCCCACGCCCAGCGCGGAATCCTGGATGACCGAGGTGAAGAAGGCCGCGCCAAAGGCGATGAACGACCCGGCCTGGATCGCCAGGAAAAAGGCGCTGACAAAATCGCGGTTCGCCTTGCGGACGGCCGAAGCCTCGGCCCGCTTGGCCATCTCCGCCGGTACATATGCATCGATAGAATTTTCCATAATCAACTCCTGTTTTAACCACGAAACACACGAAAGGGTGCGGTGTTCTTGTTTTCGTGTACTTGGTGTATTTCGTGGTTCCAGATTATTTACGCAGGCTGTCGCAGAATTCGCCCATGAGCTCGATGGCGTCGTTGGTTTTGTCCATGTCGCCATCCATCGCGGCGTAGGCGGAGACGAGCTCGAGGAGCTTGGGGTCGGCGGGCTTGGTGCCGTATTTGTGGGCGGCGTTGACGATGCCGGCATCGAGACCATACTCCATCGCCTTCTGGACATAGGCGCGGCAGATGCCGATCTTGCGGCCGGGCAGGTCGCGGCAGCAGTTGCTCACGCCCATGGAAAAGTGGACGCCCTTCATGGCCGGGTCGTTCTTGATGGCCTTGATGGTCTCGAAGGCGCGGTAGGTGTAGCCGGGGACATTCGGTTGCATCGGCATGTCGATCGCCAGCGGGAAGACGGTGGAGTCGAAGAAGATCTCCTCGGGCTTGAAGCCGTGCTGCATGGCCTTGGCGAAAATCTCCTTGGCCAGGCCGACCAGCTCCTCGACGGAGTGCGACCCGCCGGGGCCGTCGGCGGCATCCTCGCTCATGAGCAGGCCGATGAAAGAAAAGTCGTATTCCTTTTTCAGCGGCATCATTTCGTCGGCGGTGTAGGTCTTGATTGAGTTGACCAGCGGGGGCTTGACGGGGTCGTCGGAGGCGTACCACTCCTTGAGGCCGGCGCGCAGGACGTTGTCGTCGGAGCTGTCGATGCAGGCGGGTACCATGCCGCCCCATTTGCGGACGAGGCGGACATATTCCACCATGATGTCGGCGGCGAGCTGGGGGTCGGACTCGCCGAAGGCATCGACGTTGATGGCGATGTAGTCGGCACCGAGTTCGGCCTGGTTTTCGATCAGCGCGCGGACATAGCCGAGCTGCGGGCTGTCGTTTTCGTAGGCGCCCTCGCCGAGGGCATGGAGTTCGCGCATGACTGCGCCGTGCTTGGGGATGGAGGCGTGGATGTCCTCGCCGATGGTGATGAGTGCGTTTTTCATGGTATGGTCCTTTCCGAATAGGTAGTTGAGAATGGATGATGAATGTTCCAGCCCCGCCTTGCGAGGATTGTTGATTGTTTTCCGCAGCCGGGCCAGCCCGCCTTCCTCCGCCTTGGCGGCGAGGTAGATCTGCTCGCCCCGGCAGACCACGCCCTCCTCGTTGCCGCAGGTGCCGTCGGGCTTGGCGTCGCCGCAGGGGGCGTTGGCGAGCCCTTTGGCGCAGCCGCCGAGGGTGCAGTAGCCAAAGTTTTCGTGCAGGTAGCAGTCGCCGCACAGCTCGCAGTCGAACGCCGCGTGCTTGGCGATGCGCTCCAGGGCGTAGAACGACCGGGCGGCAAACCCGTCGGGGTTCTTTTTCGCGCCGACGGCCTCCATGGTTTTTTCCAAGGCATGGAACCCTTTGTGGTCGGGGTCGAGCAGGGTCTTGTGCATGAAGTTGAACCAGCGCTGGTGGAACGTTTTGGTGGCGGTTCCGAGCTCTTGCCGTCCACCCTCCTGGTCGTAGAGGTAGAAAGCCTCTGCCGGTGGCCAGCAAAGGTTGTCTTCGAATTCCCTCCAGCCGTCGCCGATCTCGGCGGCGCGCTTGAGGATGGCACAGAAGGTACCGTAGTCGTGCATGCCGCCCAAGTCGATCCCCGCGTAGCCGATGGATCTGTACATCGCCACCTGCTGCGCCGCGCGTTCGATGTGCTCTTCGAGGCTTTCGGATTTGAGCTTGGCCAGAAACTCGTCGCTCACGTAGCAGCCCGGCAGCTTGCCAGTGTTCATCAGCCGGGACGCGGCGTTGGTGGTGGTGAGAAAGTAGACGTTTCCAAGCACCGGAACATTGAGCTTCGCCTCCTCGAGGTAAAACTTGAGCTCCAGCGATTTTTTCCAGTCCCATCCCACCTGGGTGATGAGGAAGCGGGCGCCGACCGCCACCTTTTTCTCCATCTTGTAATATTGCTGCATCTGGGAGGGCTCGGAATATTTGAAGGGCGACACCGCCGCGCCGGCCAAAATCTGCTTGGCGCTTTCGAGCTTGTCCGGCGCGGAAGCCAGCAGCGCCTTGCGGTTCATCCGCCCGATCAGCTGGAGCAGCCCCACCGCCTCCAGCTCGAACACGCCCTTGGCCGACACTGGCTTGTCGCCCGTGAGCGCCAGCACGCTCTGCACCCCGCGCTGCTTGTAGCCGATCAGCATGGAATTGAGCGCCGACTTGTTGTGGTCCTTGCAGCTGATGTGCGGGATATAGTCGAGATCGCCGAGCAGGTCGGTGGCGGCAAGCTGCGCGAGCACGTCCGATGGATCGAGGTTCGAGATGCCGCCCGGGTTCTGCGGCAGGGCGATTCCCGCAAAGTCGAAACCCTCCGGGATCTCCGATCCACCGGAGGCCTTGTGCGCCTCCAGGAATCGGGTGATGGGCGCCATGGTGTAGCCCCGTCCCGAGGTGAGCTCCGCGATTACGGTGAACCCCGACGGGTCCTTTAGTGCCTGTGCCAACCTTTTCATTCTTCTCCTGCGAGTTGTCCCGTACCGTATGCGGGCGCAGAAAAATGAAATAGAAAATTTGCCTTGCGGATGTTGCGTTCTTGCTGGAATGTGCGATAAATACACGGATTAGCCCCCGGATAGTGGGGATGCAGAGAATCTTTTATGTCGATCTTGTCAAAAAGGCTGTTCAGCTCGCTGGTCAAAGACTACCGTTCAAGCTACGGCCTGCCCGTGCGCCTGATGGATTGCGACGGCACCGTGCTGCTACCCGAAAACGTTTCCCCGCCGGAAAACCTGGTGACGCTCAAGCAGACGCGCGCGCACAACTTGGCCGAGTCCGTCCGCTGGGGTGAGCCGCAGGCCTTCTTCATCGCCCCGGGCATCATGGAATGGATTGTTCCATTGATGGATCGGGCGGAGCTACGCGGCGGGCTGTGCGGCGGCGGTGTTTTACTGGAGGACGATCCGCACAGCATCCAGGTGGCCGTCAACTATCTGGTGGCCGAGGGTGCCCGGCGGCAGGAGGCCGAAGCCTTCGTGGAAAAAGTTCCAGACTTTGGACAGGAGCGGGTGCGCGAAGCGGCGGAAAACCTCTACGACCTTTTCTACCAATACAGCGGCTGGAAGCCCCGCGAGCTCCAGCGCAACCGCGACCGCATGCAGCAGCAGCGGCAGATCGCCCAGGAGATCCACCAGCGCAAGGTCGAGCAAAACCGCGCCTATCCCTACGACGACGAGCGCATCCTCCTCTCGCTCATCCGCGTTGGCGACCGCGCCGGAGCGCGCGGTATCTTCAACAAAATGCTTGCCGCCATGTTCCTCTATTCCCCCAAGCAGGTCGTCGTCCGTGCCCGCGCCATCGAAATGATGGGATATCTTGTCCGCGCCGCTGTCGAGGACAGCCCGCTCATGGAACCCCTGCTCGAACGGCATATGAAATGGATCGAGCAGATTGTCGAGACCCAAGATTTCGACGACCTCTGCAATGTCCTGCGCGAGGCGCTCGACGACTTCATGAACTCCATCTTCCTGCAAGGCGTCGCCCCCGTCAGCCCCGCCGTGGGCAAGGCGCTCGACTACATCGCCGCCAACTATTCCGAACCCATCGCCCTCGACGACATCGCCGCCGCCGCCGGGCTGAGCACCTTCCGCATCGCCCACCTGCTCAAGGAGGCCACCGGCAAGACCGCCCTGCAGAACATCCACTACCTGCGCATCCAGGAAGCCCGCCGACTGCTTGAATCCAGCGACATGTCCTGCACCGACATCGCCTACGAAACCGGCTTTGGCGACCAGTCCTACTTCATCAAGCAGTTCCGCAAGTGGATGGGCATCACCCCCGCCAAATACCGCAAAAGCTTCCGCGCCTGACCCAGATTGCCGCGAGCCTACTATCGGCGTTGAACTCCCTTGATTCGGAAAAAACCGGGCTTAAGAAACCTAACCACGAACCAAGATCGCGGTGATCCCGCTGCGGAAAAGTTGCCCCAGAAAGTTTCTCGCCACGAAGATTGGAAGGTCACAAAGGAAGGGGTTGCCTTTACCCTTGCAGATGGATTAAAATGGATTCGAAATTCAATCGGAGGGTGACGAATGAAAGCGTTGATGGTTTCTGTTTTTCTTGGAGGGGTTCTTCTATCGGCGGGATGCTGCCTGTTTGCAAAAATGGATGCGCATGCCCCCGTTGCCCCCGGCAATGTGCTTCCGGCAACCACGGCACCAAGCACCGCGGTTCGGCTGTCCGACATTTCGGTTGTGCAGAAGGGCGGTTCGCTGGTTGTCGAGGGGACGCTCCACCCGCGCTCCTTCATGCAAAAGGAGACCGGCTATGTGGATATCCGCATCGTCGATTCCGACGGGAACCTGCTCCGGCAGTTGAAGGCCGTTCCGGATTCTCCTGTTTTCCGGGAGAAGAATGAACCATTGCCCCGCTTTTCGGTCTCAACCGACATGGTGCCTCCGGAGGGGGCAAGGGTTCATCTGCACCCCCATGAATGATTGGCGGAAGACCGTGGTGGCCGCCACCCTGCTGCCGACGAAGGTGCTCGGCATGTTTGACACGGACGGCCTCGACGCGGTGGCCGAGTCCGTGAAGCGCGACCTCAAAGCGATCATGGGCAAGGCAACGGCGGGTAAAAAAACCGAATGCTCGGGATCCCTCTTCCTCGATTGGCAGCGAACGGATTCATCGGTCGCCTCCCGAAAATTTGCCCCTGAACCCCACTGTTTTTTTATGAACTAAACGGGTTGCACAATCTCTGCTTTCCGCTTATAAACATTTTTCAGGAACACCGGTCGTTAATGCTCTTTAGATGAATGCAAGTTCGGTCGAGCCATAACGATGCGTTGGCAGTGGTTGAATAGGAGTACTAACAAGGAGGCTACAATGGCACCGAAGAAGAAAGCAGCAGCGAAGAAAAAAGCACCCGCCAAGAAGAAGGCGGTAGCGAAAAAAGCTCCGGCCAAAAAGAAGGCCGCAAAGAAGGCACCCGCTAAGAAAAAAACGGTAGCAAAAAAAGCTCCAGCCAAGAAAAAGGCTGTTGCCAAGAAGGCACCGGCCAAGAAAAAGGCCACCGCCAAGAAAGCCCCCGCCAAAAAGAAAGCCGTAAAGAAGGCGCCGGCGAAGAAGAAAGCCGCCGCTAAAAAGGCACCGGCCAAGAAAAAGGCCGTTGCCAAGAAAGCCCCCGCCAAAAAGAAAGCCGTGAAGAAGGCGCCGGCGAAAAAGAAGGCTGCCGCTAAAAAGGCACCGGCCAAGAAAAAGGCCGCCGCCAAGAAAAAGGCCGCCGCCAAAAAAGCACCGGCGAAAAAGAAAGCCGTGAAGAAGGCTCCGGCGAAGAAAAAAGCCGCTAAGAAAGCACCCGCCAAAAAGAAAGC
>WFRA01000245.1 GCA_015486775.1 Kiritimatiellales bacterium
CAGAATGGTTCCCGGAGAAGCCTTCGTCTCGCCTTCCTGGACGGACACCTGCCATAGCAGGCATTTGCGGTCGCCGATAAAGGTGAAGGCGCCCGGATAGGGCTTGGTGACCGCCCGCACGAGGTTGCGGATCGCCGCCGCGCTTTTGCTCCAGTCAATTTCCCCGTCGGCCGGTTTGCGGCCACCAAAATAGGTGGCCTTGGAATGATCCTGCGGGGTGCGCGGCGCGGAGCCGTCCTTGATTTTCGGCAGGGTTTCGGCCAGCAGGGTTTTGGCCTCGGCAATGGTTTTTGCAAAGAGGGTCTTGGCGGTATCGGCCTCGTCGATGGCGATTTTGCGCTGGGCGATGATGTCGCCATCGTCGGCCTTGGGGGTCATGTAGTGGAGGGTTACGCCAGTTTCGGATTCGCCGTTGACCAGCACCCAGTTGACGGGGCAGCGACCGCGGTAGGCGGGGAGCAACGAACCGTGCAAATTAACACATCCAAGCTTTGGAATTCCAAGGATTGGAGCTTTGACCATGTCGCGGTAGTAGAAGGAAAAGAGGATATCCGGCGCAAGCTCGGCAATGCGCTTTTCCCAGACCGGGTGGTTGATGTCCTCCGGTGCATAGACCGGGATGCCCTTTTCGGCGGCCAGCTCGGCGACGGAGTCGAACCAGATGTTTTCGTTCGGGTTGTCCACGTGCGTAAAGACCGCCACGATTTCGTACCCCGCTTCCAGCAGGGCTTCGATGCCGGCACAGCCGACCGAATGGTATCCAAGTACAATTGCTTTCATGTTTTTTCTCTCCGTTTAAATGATTTTGCGATTTTTCCAAAAGTCAGGATGCCGATGCTGGTTCGCAATGGAAACAACAATGACGCAATCACCATTGACTCTATAGATCACTTCATAGGGAAATCGATTGACGATGCATCTCCGGCAAAAATCCGATATGTGGTTCCAACTATCGGGATATGCAACAACCCGATCTACTGCCTTGAAAACCTCCGTGGAAAAACGCGCTCCCAGCCCCTCCTGCCGACTTTCATAATAGTCGATGGCATCGAAGAGATCGGTTACGGCCAAAGGTAGAAACCTATACTTCACCTTTGCAACCGCTCCGCAACTTGCCTTAACACTTCTTCTCCGGGGATTGCTTCGACCTCGCCTGCCTTGTAGGCGGCATACCGCCGTTCCGACTCCTCTATCCATGCGTCCTGAATGCTTTGAGATGAGGGCGAAACCGATTCGAGCAGCCGATCCAGCAACCCCAACCGTTCCTCGATTGGAAGATCAAGCACCTCTCCATAGATTTTTTCAGCCAAAGCAGTCATTCCATAACCTCCAGTTCCCCCATACTAGTTTCTTCTCGCAATGGTTCAACCCTTTTCCCGCCCCACCACCTTGCGGACAAAGTAGCGGGGGCGGTCGCGGACATCGTGGTAGATGCGGCCGATATATTCGCCGAGCAGCCCGAGGCCGATAAACTGCGCCCCGATGAGAATGAAGAGGATGGCGAAGAGGGTGAAGACCCCCTGCGCCGCCCAGCCCGAACCCCAGATAAAGCGAAGGACCAGGATCAGGATGCCCAGCCCGATGCCGAAAGCGGAAATGAGCCCGCCCAGCACGCTCAGCACGCGCAGGGGGAAGGTGGTGATACTAGTAAGCAGGTCGAATTGGAGGTTGATAAGCTTCCAGAAGCTGTATTTGGAGTCGCCGTCGGCGCGTTCGCTGTGGGCGACGGGAATCTCGGTGACTTTGTGGGCGAAGGTGTTGGCGAGCACCGGAATGAAAGTGCTGCGCTCGCGGCACTGGAGCATGGTGCCGACAATCTCCTTGGTGTAGCCGCGCAGCATGCAGCCATAGTCGTGCATGTTGACCCCCGTCGATTTTTGCACCACTTTATTGACCATCCGCGACGGCAGGGTACGCAAAAAGGAGTCCTGCCGGTTTTGGCGAACGCTCCCGACCACGTCGTATCCCTCGGCCATCTTTGCGACAATGTTTGGAATTTCTTCGGGTGGGTTTTGCAGGTCGGCGTCGAGGGTCACGACATAGTCGCCCTCGGCGTGGGCAAAGCCGGCCATGACGGCGGCATGCTGTCCATAGTTGCGATTGAGCAGCACACCCACAATCTTCCCCTCCTCCTTTTCGGCGGCAGCCTGAATGAGCGCGGGAGAGTCGTCGCGGCTGCCATCGTCGATCAGGATAATTTCATAGCTCCGCTCCATCCCGTCGCAGGCCTCGATGCTACGACGGATGAGCTCGGGCAAATTTTCCTGTTCGTTAAACACCGGAATCACCACAGAAACTTTAACTGAACTACTCATACCAGATGCTCCTTTTTATGAACCACGGAATACACCGAATACACGGAATATTCACCCAGCCGCAATTCCGTGTATTCAGTGTATTCCGTGGTTCCAAACATTTTTAATCCTTTTTCAAAACGGTTTTGATGGCTTCGACGACATCGTCCACATCGGCGTCCGACATAGACGGGCAGAGCGGCAGGGAGCAGATGCGGTCGGAGTTCCATTCGGTATTGGGCAGCAGGCCGCGTTCGATGCCAAAGGTTTCGGTGTAGTATTTTTGCAGATGCACGGCGCGGAAATGCAGGCCGGTGCCGATATTCTGTTGCTTGAGCGCAGCCATAAAGCCATCGCGATCGCCCTCGACCCGAACGATAAAGAGGTGCCAGGCGTGGAGTTGGTCATGGGTTGGAAGTTCCAAGGGTTGGATGCCGGGAATCTGTTCCAAGGCTTGGAGATAGCGGTTGGCCAGCTCGGTGCGGCGGGCGTTGAAGCCGTCGAGCTGCGCAAGCTGGCCGAGACCCAGCACGGCGGAGATGTCGGTCATGTTATATTTATACCCCGGCTGAAGCACCTGCGCCTGCGGGGCACGCCCCTGCGTCTGGCGGTCGAAGGCATCGACACCCAGCCCGTGGAACTTGAGCGACTTGACCTTGGCGAGCAGCTCCGCGTCGTCGGAGCAGACCATCCCCCCCTCCCCCGTGGTGATGTTCTTGATGGGATGGAAGGAAAAGATGCAGGTGCCTTTTTTGCCGATGCGCTCGCCCTTGTATTCGGTTCCGGCGGCGTGGGCGGCATCTTCGACCAGCGCAATCCCGCGCTCGGCGGCCAGCTCGCGGATCGGATCCATGTCCACGGATGCCCCGGCATAGTGGACGGGAATGATGGCCTTGGTTTTGTCGGTGATGAGCGGCTCGATCGTTTCGCGCGAGACCATCATGGTGCCGCGGTCGATGTCGGCAAAGACCGGTTTGGCTCCCAGCAGGCAGATGAGGTTGACGGTGGAGACCCAGGTCATGGAAGGGGTGATCACCTCGTCGCCCGCGCCGACTTCCAAGGCTTGGAGAACGCAGTGCATCCCCCCGGTGGCGGAAGAGACGGCGACGGCACCGTCGGCACCGCAATAGTCGGCGAAGGCCTGCTCGAACTTGCCGCAGTTGGGGCCGGTGGTGATCCAACCGGAGCGAAGCACGTCGGAAACAGCGGCGATCTCCTCTTCGGAGATGGAGGGGGATGAAAACGGCAGGAAGGTCGAGCGCATCAGGGGGTTCCTTTGGGGTTGCGGGGTTTAAAAACATAGAATCGCAGATAGCGGAAACGGTCTTGGTAGATGGGTTTTGGAAGTTTGTCCAGCACGGGATCGAAACGCTGGTGGCGCCCGACCAGGACGATCGGGCGGTCGGCGTGCTGCGCAAAGAAAGGAAGCAGTTCTTCGGGGGTTTTGCCCAGGAAGCGATAGGCGGAATCTTCGTAGGCCAAGCCATAGTCGAGCTCGCCCTGCCCGCCCAGGATGTAGGCATCCGGACGCCCAAGCACCCAGCCCACCGCGGTGAAGGCGCGGGTATCGGTCACCACCAGCGCATCCGGGGGAATGTGCCCTTTTTGTTGATCCAAGAAACGTTCCATCGAGACCGAAACCGAGCGCGATTCCGGCATGCAAAACTGGAAGAAGGCCACGCCAAACGCGACCGACAGGCCGAAGCAGGCCAGCCGCACCGGGCGCTTGCTGTGGCGCAACGCCCAGAAGGCCAGCGTGACGGAGACCAGCAACCCTACCAGCGCAAACGCATACTTGTAGCTCTCCCACGGCTGATAGAGTTTGACCGACTCCATCGGCAACAGCGCAGTGATTCCGAGGCCAACAAAACCGAGCGCGAAAACCGAAAGGAGGATGCGCGCCCCGACCCGGAAAAACTTTTCACGGCCCTCCTCCAGCGGCTTGGCCAGTCCCAGCGCCAGCAGGATGGCCAGCGGCGGGAAGCAGGGCAAAATGTAGGTTCCAAGCTTTCCGGAAGAGGCCGAAAAAAAGAGGAAGGGAAGCGCAAACCAGAGGCTGCAAAAGCGAACCAACGGATCGCCCCACCGTTGTTTGAACGTCTTGAAAAGCGGGATTGGCGCAATCAGCGTCCACGGCAGGGCACCGAGCAGGATCACCGGAACAAAATACCAAAACGGCTCGGCATGCTGCGCCGCGCCCTTGGCAAAGAAACGGTGGATATGCTCCTCCCAGAAAAAATAGTTCCAATAGTCGGGTTCGCGCAACGCAACGGCGATGCTCCACGGCAAGCTCACCACAAGAATTCCAAGCAGCGGAAGCCACGGCATCGTGAAAAGATCCTTCCACCGTTTTTGTAGCAGGAGGAACCCGCCAATCACCATTACCGGAATCGCGATGGCCAGAAACCCCTTCACCAGAAAGGCGCCACCCACAAAAAAACCGGCCAGCAAAAGCCATCCCGCCCGTCTTTTTCCAACGGCTGAAAGTGCGGGATAGAAGCAGCAGAGCGAGAGCGTGACGAACGAAGCCACCATGCTGTCGAGCGAACTGTAGGTTCCGAGCGTCTGAACCAAGGCGGAGGTGAGCAGGATGAAAGCGGCCAGCAGCCCCGTCTTTTCATCGCGTTCGCGGCGGACCAGCAGGAAGACCGCCAGTGCCGCCAACCCCACCGAGAGCGCCGATGCAAAGCGGATTCCAAAACGGTTTTCGCCAAAAAGGAGCATCGAACCCGCATTGAGCCAATGGCCGAGAATCGGCTTTTCAAAATAGCGCAGCTCCATCAGGCGCGGCACCACCCAGTCGCCCGAATGGATCATTTCGGCGGCCATTTCGCCATAGCGCATTTCGTCCGGAACCACCATCGGGCGGCTGCCCAGCGGCGCGAAATAGAGGAGCAGGTAAAGCCCGATCAATATGAACAACAGTTTTCTCAAGTAGGTCTCCGACTGGATTGATCAAAGAAACCGAAATCTACCCGAAACATTTCCTGCATACTAGCTCATTTATGGGAAACGCGGGCTTGGAGGGCGGGATCGTAGACGGCGAGCCATATCCCGTTCCATTCTTTCTCGAAGACGGGTTGCAACGGGAGATCCTTCAGCGGTTGTGCATACTTTGCCTTGATCGCCACCACCAGCCGCCTATCGCCCCGTCCGTCGAGCAGGGTCAGGAAACGTTCGGTATCCAGAAAACGATGCTGACTGTCGGGGGCGTCCAGCCCATATCCCAACTCGCCACGATGGCGGTAGACATAGATGTCGGAGCGCTTGAACACATAGCAGAGCGCGGCCGCCGTATGGACTTCGCCAACCACGACCGCGCCGGGGTCAACCTGCGAACGGTTCGATTCGAGGAAGGTCTCAATGCCGGTATCGGAGCTGACTCCCATCGGGGCAATCGCCTGCGTCCCCGCGCACAGCAGCATTGCCCCCAGCCCCAGGCCCACGGTTTTGTTCCAGCCCTTGGAACGCCAAGCGGCATAGAGGATGCCAAGCACCGCGAGCGCCAGCAGGAACCCGGCGCCCAGCCGAACCATCATATGGGGATCGAAAGAACGCAGCCGATCGGCGAACCCGAGAGCCGCGACCAGAAGCGCCAAGGTCAGCAACCCCACCGGAACACTGAAGATCGCAATGCCGACATCGAGAGTACGCGCATATTTTTCCCGATCCAGCTCCAGCAAATCATCCAGCCCCATGGCCAAAAGGATGGCCAACCCGGGAAAACACGGCAAGATATAGGTTCCCAGCTTACCGGACGAGGCGGAAAAAAAGAGGAAAGGCATCACCACCCAAAGCAAGGCAAAGCGGAAAAGCGGATCGTGCAAGCGACGGTGAAAGGAGGTTTTTAGCGCCAATGGCGCAATGAATACCCACGGCACAAAACCGCCGAGCAAAACGGGAATAAAAAACCAAAAGGGCTGGCGGTGCTGGGCGTGGGCGTGGGAGAAAAAGCGGTTGACGTGCTCCTGCCAGAAAAAATAGTTCCAGAAGTCTGGCTCGCGGCGGGCGATGGCGATGCACCAAGGCAGTGCCACCGTCAGGGCACCGGCCAGCGGAATCCAGGGCAGGCGGAAAAGATCCCTCCACCGCCCCTCCCACAGCAGATAGGGAACCACCACCAGCACCGGCACGGCCAGCGCAATAAACCCCTTGGTGAGAAATGCCGCGCCAACAAAAACCCCTGTCAGTAAAAGCAATCCCCAGCGGGATTTTGCGGCTCCGCTCCGGGTCGCGCCAAAAAAGCAGCACAGCGCCAGCGCAACGAATCCGGAAAATAGGGCATCCAACACCGCATAGGTTCCCACAAAATAGACCAGCCCCGAACAGAGAAAAAGAAAGGCCGAAAGCAAGGCCAGCCGATCCCCTTTTTCACGCCGCACCACCAACAGCAATCCCAGCGCGGCCAGCCCGGTGGCTAGGGCATAGGGCAGACGCACGGCAAACCCGTTTTCGCCGAGGCACTTCACGGAAGCCGCCGCCGTCCAATAGCCCAGTGCCGGCTTTTCAAAATAGCGGAGGCCGTTGAGCCGGGGCGAAACATAATCCCCAGAGGCCAGCATTTCGCGCGGGATTTCGGCATAGCGCATCTCGTCCGGAATGCCCAGCGGGCGGATCCCCAATGGCAACAGATAGGC
>WFRA01000246.1 GCA_015486775.1 Kiritimatiellales bacterium
CGGGCCGGTGCTGTATTGGCTCTCCCACCAATCCGGCAAAAAATCATGATCGGTGTCGTAGTCGGTAATCACCGACTTGATCCAGGAAACATACTCCTTTACTTTGACGGCATCGTTGCCGGTGTAGGGGGGGTTGGTGGGTGAACGATAGGCATTGATTCCGGCCAGCACCCAGTTGCCCACGCTGTTGGTGGCAAACACAGCACCTCCGGAATCGTAGACATTTGCTCCGGCTTCATAGTCCGTGTCGTTTAAGTCAAAATCCACATGGAAACACTTGGATGAACGATTGCCTGCCGTTCCGCCCACATCCCTATTGACCGTGGACTCGCTTTCTCCCCGGTTGGTTCCCCAGCGGAGAATCCCGTGCGAACTTCCCTGGGTGAAGGAGGAGCTGGAAACAGTCCCATCAAAGCCATAGCCCGACATGACCAGTTCGTGCCACACAGTGCTTCCAAAAAAGCCACTTCCCTTATGGAAAATGTCCTCCTCCATCAAGTCATAGTAGTCGGGGAAGGCCTTGTCGTAGCGAACCAGGGCCAAGTCGGCGGAATCGTGGAGAATCACCTCCTGCTGGTAGTAGGTTATGCCGTTGATGATCAGATTCCCTGTTCCGCCGTCATCCCCCACATGGGCCGTCGTCAAAATCCAATAATGGTCCACCGCCGCCGACGACGCATTCTTATATTTGTAGACATAGTCCAGATTCAGGGCATAGCCTGCATTCGCCGGCGGTGCCTCTGCCACGGAATAGTCATCCACAGCAATCGCCCGTGCGTTGAAGCACATCCCAAACAAAAGACCAATCAAAACGACGCATCCAAACAGTTTTCTCATAGCCAAGCTCCTATTGTTTAAAACAAACATCCGATGATAAGCATATATAGCGGGGTCGGTGCAAGAAATAAAAACAGCACTAAATCGGTATAATTCCAAAATACAATGATTGCATTGTTCGGGCTCGCTGATAGGCTTCCCGGATGAAGATTATTCAATCAATCCTTGGCCTGTTGCTTTTTTCCGCCGCCTTTGCGGAGGCGGGGATCGAGTGGGAGAGGCGGGAGGCGACCCTTGCAGTCCATCCGGCTCAGCGAAAGGCTGCGGTGGAGTTTAAGTTCCGCAATGCGGGAAACGACCCCGTCGAGTTCCTTTCGCTGCGCCCCTCCTGCGGTTGCCTCTCCATCCATCCCGAAAAAAAGAGATACCTGCCCGGCGAAAGCGGAACGCTCAGGGTGGTGTTCGACTTGGCCAACCGGATCGGCCCGCAGGAAAAAAAGGTCATGGTCGTCACCAGCGAGGCTCCAAAAAAAGTGCAGACGCTCTCCCTGAAGGTCGATATTCCCGAGGCCTACCGCTTGTCGGTCACGCGCTTGCTCTGGAAAGAAGGTCAGCGGGAGACCCAGATCGTGACCCTGACCAATGTCTCCAGCCAACCCATCTCCATCGGCAAGGTGACTTCTTCCGACCCCCGGATAAAAACGGAGCTGAAAACTGTCCGGCCGGGATTTGAATACCGGATCGAGCTCACCCCCGATCCAAGGATTGGAAACGTGCGCTCCGTCATTCGCATCGAAACCGTTCCGCCGGAGGGGATGAAGGAGTCGAAGGGCTACCGGATCTATGCCCGCGTCGAATAGGTCTCAAGGCTCCCCGCGCCTGTCCTACGCCAGCTTGTCGTCGGCGATGTGCCAGTCGAGATCTTCGATGACACTCAGCTCGATGATGCTTTCGGCCTTGTCGAGCAATACCTTGCATTCGGGGCTGAGGTTGAGCAGGTGCAGGCGCTTGCCCTGCTCGGCGTAGCGTTCGGTGATGTTGTTGATGGCCTCGATGGCGGAATGGTCGTAGACGCGGGCGTTCTCGAAGTCGATCACCACCTCTTCCGGATCGTTGCGCGGGTCGAAGAGATCCTTGAACGACTGGGCGGAGCCGAAAAAGAGCGCGCTTTCGAGGTGGTAGACCTTGGTGCCGTGTTCGTCGGTCCGGATATGGGCATGGATCTTTTTCCCGTGCTCCCAGGCGAAGGCGAGCGCCGACACCACGATGCCCACGAGCACGGCGGTGGCGAGGTCTTCGAGTACGGTGACGGCGGAGACCAGGATGATGATGAAGGCATCCATTTTGGGAATCTTCCGGATGATGCGGAAGCTCGACCATTCGAAGGTGCCGACCACCACCATGAACATGACGCCAACGAGGGCGGCCAGAGGGATCTTTTCCACCAGTGGGGCGGCAAAGAGCAGCGCGGCCAGCAGGAAGAGCGCGGCGGAGATCCCCGACGTGCGGCCGCGGCCGCCACCCCGAATGTTGATCATGCTTTGGCCGATCATGGCGCATCCGCCCATGCCGCCAAAGAATCCGTTGGTGAGGTTGGCCAGCCCTTGGCCAATGCATTCCTTGTTGCCGCGCCCGCGCGTTTCGGTGATTTCGTCCACCAGCGTGAGGGTCATCAGCGATTCAATGAGACCGACGGCGGCGGCCAGCATGGAGTAGGGCAGGATCAGCCTGAAGGTCTCCAATGTAAAGGGGACGTGCGGAATTCCAAAGTTTGGAAGCGACGCGGCGATAGTGGTCTTTTCGGGATCCATGTCCGTTACGAAATCGAGCACGGTGCGGGAGTGGAAGATGCCCTGCCGGTCGAGGAACACTGAAATGAGCGTTACGGAGACAATGGCCGCGAGCGTGGCCGGCACGGCCTTGGTGATCTTGGGCAGGAAGACGCTGATGAGCATCGTGATGGCGATCATGCCGAACATGATGAGCAACGGCCCGTGTTCGAGCAGATGGCGCTCTTCGCCGTGGCCTACGTAGAACTGCGCAAACTGCGCCTTGAAGATGATGATGGCCAAGCCGTTCACGAATCCGAGCATGACGGGGTGGGGTACCAGGCGGATAAACTTGCCCAGCTTGAGGAAGCCGAAAACCATTTGCAGGATGCCCATGAGAATCACGGCGGCAAAAAGATAGCCCAGCGCGCCTTCGGTTCCGGCCGCCGCCGTCTGTTGGATCACCAGCGGGGCGAAGATGACCGCTACGGCACCGGTGGCTCCGGAAATCATGCCCGGGCGCCCGCCAAAGATTGCGGTGATTAGTCCCATCATGAAGGCCGCGTGGAGGCCGATCACGGGATCGACGTGCGCCACGAACGAAAAGGCGACGGCTTCGGGGATCAGCGCCAGCGCCACGGTCAGCCCCGAAAGGATGTCGTTCTTGAGGTTGCGCGGGCGTTCGATCTTTAATTTGAAAAGTTTGTTGGTTTCGTGCATGGGGGGATTTCCGGTTGCCGGGAGGGCAGCGTTGTTTGGTCTGGACGCGGCGGACTATCCCAAACCCGTTTTTAATTGCGAGCTATATTTGACGGGGATGTGACGCGAGCTAAATGGGGGAGGCAATGCTTGTTTTGGAAAGGAGGAGGGGGGGTACCGCCCGTGGTTTTATTTCTCTACAGAACGGGTTGTCCACAGATTGCACAGATATGCGCAGATTCTCTTTTCATCCGAGCAATCTGTGAAATCTGCGGATAGTTTCTGATGCAATATTTTTCGTTATAGCGCCAGCCCGATTGCCAGGACGAGGATCATGGCCAGGGTCGCGCCGACCTTGAGGACCAGCACGCCGATGCGGGCGAGTATCGCCCCGGTGGCCACGTGCGCAGCGTGGTCGGCCTTCTTGATTTTTGCGTATTCAACCAGAAAGGCGCAGCCAAAACAGCCGAGCAGCATGCCCAGCAGACTTCCAACGATTGGAATCGGGATGAAGGCACCGCCAAGCAGCATACCCAGGAAGCCGCCGCCGACCGCCGCCCATCCGGCGGACTTCGAGCCGTTTCTCCGCTCCACACCCCACAGCCCGGCCATGCCCTCGGCCAGCTCCACCGCGATGCAGACCACCAGAAAGAGCACCAGGGTTCCAATGCCTGGAAATTCCGGCCAGTTTTGCCAAGCGGCCAGCCCCGCCGCGAGCAGCACCAGCCAGGTACCGGAGAGCGACAGGCACGAGAGAGCGAACCCGGCCAGGCAGAGCAGCCCGATCAGCGAATAGGTTCCAAATGCACCAACGGTGTCCATGATTGTTTGCTCAAGTCATTTTGCCTAAATCTTTCTGCTGCGAAGCCACGCTGGATTATGATTTGAACAGGTCGCTGTGGCTTCCAGTTCTTTCCAGTCGAAGGGATTTATCATCTGTCGTATAGATGAGTAGCCAGTCGGGTTCGATATGGCAATCCCGGGAAGGTTTCCATGAACCGACCAAGGCATGATCCCTATTTTTTGGAGGAAGGATTTTTCCCTGTGCCAATTTCCTGACGACGGCTTTTAGTTTATCGAGTTCTTTTCCCCGTTTTTTCATGCGTTTGATGTCGCGGGCGAATTGCTTGGTTTGGGAAACCTGTTTCATTTATCCCAGCTTTCAAACATTTCACCCACCGAATCAAACTCGACAACGCCTTCCCCCGCGCAGCTTTTTTCTAGGGTTTTTGCCGTACACGCATTGGGGATTTCCACAGGGAAGGGCAGGCCACCGCGCAAGGAAATCTGCCGATAAAAGATGCGGATTGCCTCGGTTGGAGTAATTCCGAGATTTTGGAGCACCCCTTCGGCCTGGGTCTTGATTTGCGGTTCGATCCGTGCGTGTATGGTTGCTGTTTTCATGAGGCCGTTGTATCGCATATGCAACACATCTGCAAATCCCGTTTTTGGTTTTTATGCGAGGGGAAG
>WFRA01000247.1 GCA_015486775.1 Kiritimatiellales bacterium
GAGGTAACCCCATCATTACTATACAAATCAATTAATGTATCCCAAGTCGAAGTATCGTAAAGTAACGACTGGCTGGCACCTGTGCTCCAGCTGTTACCTACTATTACCGTTCCGCTAACAGGCCGACCCCTCTCGTTTCGGAACTGATTTCCGAGGTTGATGTCGCAAGTATGCCCAGAACCATTATCCCTATTCCCAAATACATTCTTAACAACTACCGTAAAATCATCCTCTATTTTAACATGCGCATACGCATTATTGTAAAAGCTGTTATAGGCTACAACATTGTGCCTAGCATAATCCATCATGGTGCCGTCATCGCCATCGTAGGAAAAGGTTTGTTCCCCTAACTCGGTGGCATTGAAATTCCACCGCTCCTCCGCGTTTTTCGAGGCCTGCCGCGAGGCCACCCACACGCCGGTGCGCTCGTCGTGGATAATATTATGGAATATCTGGTTGAAGCTGCTGTGCTGGTAGCGCTTGGTTCCGTTTTCCCCGGCATTCTTGTAGAGCTTGATGCCGGCTCGAACGGGAAAATCCTGCACCCAGTTGTTGTAGTAGAGCTCGTTGTGGAAAATCTGGTTGTGCGCGGAGGAGTCGATGGCAATGCCCTCGCGCCAGTTATGGTGGATGACGCAGTCGATAATGGTGGAAAAACGTGATTCCCTTTCCAGATAAATCCCTACCGCCCCGTTATTTTCCACGTCCAGATTCTGCATGAAATAGAACTCACTGTAGGCTGGCACATAGACTCCATTACCGGTGACATAGGTACTGCTGTCCTCCGGATTTTTAATTTTGCCATTGGTCGTTATGCGCATGTTTATTAAACTGATGCGCTGAGGCGCATGCTTATAGAGCAATCCCCTGGACGAACCATTGAAATAGGCCTCTTCCGGAATCTCCTCGGTCGTGTTTCCATCGCCGTCGAAATCGTTGGAGTCCTTTTCCCTGACACGCCTGAGGTAGACCCCGTGGCCGCTCCAGTTCTGGACGACACAGTTCTTGATCGTGCTTCCGCTGATATCAACCGCGGGCTGCCCCGCCCCGTTGGCCTGGCTGGCAACGATGCCTATATATTTGAAATAGCGCGTCGGGTTTCCCGGAAAGTAGAGGGAGTTCCACTCCAGCCCAGGGACATTGTTGCTCAAGGCATCGCCATGAAACTCCGAGCCGTCGATAATGCAGTGGTTTCCGTCGAACACCACATCCTTTGCGCCGATCTGGATCTGCCCATTGAAGGTGGCACCCTCCGGCATCAGGCGGACATCTTGCGTGACAACATAATAGCTCTTCCCATCAATCTTTCCGTTTGAAATCAAAACATCCAGCGGTGTACCTCCAAGCACCGAACATGTTGCGGAAAGCAGTAAACACATAATTAATTTGTTCATTTTGCATCCTTCCTTTTTCCCTTTTTCTTTTTAATAAAGCGAAAATATGACGGCTATCACGCTATTCGCCCGGAACCAACTGAGGCTCCCACCAACAAAGGCAAGCCCTAGATTTTTCTGCGGATTTCAAAAACAGAATCTTTCTACAAGGCGGAATCTTCCAGGCAGGATTCGATCAAGTCGTCGATCCGGGCAAAGGCCAGCCCGACAACCTGATCGGCGGCACCATAGTAGATGCGCAGCGTGCCGTCATCCTCTAGGATGGTTCCATTCGTAAAGACCACATTCACGGACTGCCCCAGAAACTCGTACTCCTTTTCCGGGGCAAGGATCGCCCGCGTGCTGCAACCGAGAACCTTGGAAGGGTCGTCGAGATCCAGCAGCATCACGCCAAGGCTGTAGACTTCGTCGGTGCACTGGCGGCGCACGCCGTGGATGATGCAGAGCCACCCCTGCTCCGTCCGGATCGGCACGGAACCGGGGCCTATCTTGCGCTCGCCCCAGTCGAGGCAGGACTTCGAGAGCACTCGGCGGGGGCGGCCCCAATAAATCAAGTCCGGAGACCGGCTGCACCAGATGTCGAACGAGTTGTCGTTCGGGCGGTCGAGCCGCCAGTATTCGCCGCTGATTTTTTCGGGGAACAGCACGCCGTTGCGGTTGTCCGGCAGGCTGATCAGATCCACCCATTCCAAAGTCTGGAAATCATCGTCGATCTTAAAGAGGCCAATCTGGCAGGTTGCGCCGTTGGTCACATCCGCCGCATGGGTGATGTAGTACTGCCCCTCCAGATTGACCACGCGCGGATCCCAGTAGGACTTGGTCGGATGGACATATTCCATAAAGAGCGGGTTGTCCACCGGCATGGCAAGCGGCTCCGGACGGGGCGTAAACTGGATTCCGTCATCGGAATCGCACACCCACATATACCGGCCAAACGAGGAGTCCTCGCACCGGGCAACCATCACATACTTTCCGTCCTTCTTTACGATCCCACAGTTAAAGACGGAAACAATATCGCCCGGGAAATCCTCCGCCGTCAAAATGGGATTGCCTTCGAAGCGGTTCACAATTCTCTTTTTCGGTTTAACCATTTCCATCATCCTTTCTTTCGGCCGATCACTCAACACCGGCCAATTCCCGGCGGGGCGGCTGTTTGGCACCGACCGTCCGGAACTGGTCATAAAGGCGTACCGCATGGATCAGATCGCGGGCATCGGAGAACGACAGGGCGCGATCCAGCCGCACGCGCGAGGTGATTCCCAGATTCCGGTACTGGAGAAACATTTTTGCATTCTGCGGATAGCCATCGTTCGCGATCAGGGGATCCACCGCCTCCAGGAAGCACTGGATCTCCTCCGCGCGCTCCGGGTCGCAGTCGAAGGTTTCGCACAATTCGACAAAAATTTCCGGGAAAAAGTTTGCCCCGGTTCCCGAATAGCCGCTTCCGCCCGCCCGGAGCGAATCCAGCAGCGTCAGCGAATGGGCGTTGTAGAACCGCAGCGGCGTCCCCTCGATGGCCTCGATCTTTTGCCGGATCTTCGCCGCATCGCAGCAGGTATCCTTGTGGAAAAAGAAGCGGCCGGTTTCCGCGATCCGCCGCAGCGCCGCCGGGGAGAGCAGCCGGTGGTACGGGGTCGGCGCCTCGTAGATAGCCAGGGGAATGGAACCGGTGAGTTCCAGCAACTCGCCGATCCGTGCCAGAAGCGCCTCCTCGTCTTCGTCCTCGCCCACCATCATCGAAGCGGTGATCGCCACGAAGTCGGCGCCGGCATCCGCCACCTGCCGGACAAATCCCGCCTGCTCCTCGACGGGTCTGCCATTCAGGATCGCCCCGCCAACGATCGGAATCCGTCCCGCCACCTGGCCAACCGTCCGCTGGACAATCCCCAAAATTTCAGATCGCTCAAGCGCCGTTATCTCCGTTGACCAGCAGGCGGAGAAAAGCGCCGAAGCTCCATTCGAGAGATAGAACCCGACCAGCTCGTCAAGCCCTTCCCAGTCCACCTCTCCGTTGTCGAGGAACGGCTGCAGCATGACCGGCACGATTCCCCGTTCCAGATTTTCTGTATTCATTTGTCTTTCCCTATCGTTAAAAACACAACAATCCCGCAGCCATTGAACACCATGCCCAGAGGCTGCG
The DNA here is from genome assembly GCA_015486775.1 of Kiritimatiellales bacterium. Classification (GTDB taxonomy): domain Bacteria; phylum Verrucomicrobiota; class Kiritimatiellia; order Kiritimatiellales; family Pontiellaceae; genus Pontiella. Next base: position 3,535 of record WFRA01000247.1, read on the forward strand.
GGATCATGCAAACCGCTTGCTTGTTATTTTCCCGTGTCGACTTTATAGAACTTGGTGGCTTCGTCGGCCTTCACGTAGATCACCTTGTTCTGACCGGATGGCGTGGAATAGGTTAGATTGGTTTCTACGAAAGGAACATTCCCATCAATGGAATGCCCGACATTGGTCCAGCTTCCAAAAACAAGGTCGTTGATGCTTTTCGGATAGGACACCGATGGATTGGGAACATTGAGAACCATCTCCAGCGTATTGCTGCCAAATGGTTTCAAGCTGATAATCGTGGCGGGTAGAAGAACCGTGGATGGAACCACCGACTCCCAGGTTTTACCAATGCGGATTTCATCGATCGCCGCCTGATAGAGTCCATCTCCATCATCATCCTTCCCCGCCCAGAGGGTCACCATGTTGGCAAAAAGGTCGCAGTTGGTAACGCCGCCCACAACCGTCCAACCTGAAACCTCCGACAAGTCGATCGTATCGCTTGTGGAGTAGGCCTTTAGATAGATCTCGTCGTCTCCCGAGGCATGCGCCACAATCTTGGTGACAATAAAATAGGGTTCTGTCGTAGCCGCATCGCCATCGGAATGCATGGAGGCCGGAAATATTCTTGCTTCGAATTTTTCACTACTGGAAATTCCTGCCTGCGTCGCTTTTGCGTAGCCTGTGGTTCTGAAATGGAAATCGAACCATTCCCCGCCACCATCGGCCGCCCCCCAACCGGTTCGCTGCATAATGAAGCTGGCGTAGTAGACCGCATCCGTGGAGAGGTCGATCCCCGTAAAATTCCGGTTGGCCGTATCGTGTCCAATGATAGATCCACCCACCGGGGTAAATGGCAAATTGGGCATCGACAAACTACTGGCAACGACATTGTAGTTGGAACTGCTACGCCAATTCCCAGTCCATCCATCGACCGAACCGCCTTTACCCGTCAAGGAGCCTACCGAATAGTCGAACCCCTCGTAGGCAATCAGGTCGGACGAATTCTCGTCAGGTACCACATCCTCCCATGTCTCGCCAATACGAATCTCGTCGATCGCAGCTTGGTAGGGGGCGGCGGTTCCCGCCCAGAGGGTGATCTGCCCGACCGCAAGATCAAGGTTAGTGGGGGATGCCGTAACCATCCAGCCGGACGGTTCACTCAGGTCGACTGTATTGGTCGTGGAGTAGCCTTTCACATAAAGCTCGTCCACGGCATTGGAGTGGGTCACGAGCTTGGCGACGAGGAAGTATGGATCTTCCGATGCGGCGTTCCCGGCGCTGCGCGTAGAGGCGGGTGGAACCCGTGCCTCGAACTTTTCAGTGCTCGAAATGCCCGCCATGGCCAGATCGGTGTTTCCAGTGGTTCTGAAGTGGAAGTCGAACCATTCCCCGCTACCACCGGAACCCCATCCGGTCCGCTTCGCGATAAAGCTGATGAAGTAGGTTCCTTCCTGGGAAAAATCGATTCCGTGGAACGTCCGGTTGACGTTGGAGTTTCCAACCACGGAACCGCCCGTCGTGGAAAAGGGTAGGTTGGGCATTTCTAGGCTGTTGGTAACGACAGTGTATTTGTCGCCGCTACCCCAGGGGGAACCCCAGCCGCTACCGCCATCCTGCCCGCTCAAGGTTCCCGGCGAATAATCGAACCCTTCATAGGCAAGCAACGCGGCCTCCGACGAAACCCCGATGGCCAAAAACAACCCAATCAATAATCCTGCATTTTTCTTTTTCATCTCTCGCTCTCCTTCCTTGACAAGCACATTTCAAAAATACGGGAGGGCTCCGCATGCACTCGAAGCCCTCCCGCAAAAAAAACCGAACTAGATCATGAGCCTTCTAATGGCGATCAGTCCAGCGGAGCAGATGACGACCAGCCCCATGGTGCCGGGTTCCGGAATGACGTCGTTCCAAGTCTCGCCAACGCGGATCTCGTCGACTGCAGCTTGATAGAGACCATCGCCATCATCGTCACTTCCTGCCCAAAGGGTAACCATGCCAGCCAGAAGATCAATATCGGAAGTCGTTCCCACAACCGTCCAGCCTGTCGGTTCTGCCAAGTCGACCGTGTCGCTTTCGGAATAGGCCTTCAGGTAGATCTCGTCCGCCGCGGTTGGATGCGTCACAATCTTGGTCACCAGGAAGTAGGGATTGGTCGTGGCCGCGCTTCCGGCCTTGGTAACGCTCGTCGTAGACACCCGAGCCTCAAACTTTTCATCGCTTGAAATACCCGCCATTGCCGCGTCGGTATAGCCTGTGGTTCGGAAGTGGAAGTCAAACCATTCTCCGCCGCCATCGGTGGCACCCCAGCCCGTCCGTTTCGCGATGAAGCTGGCGTAGCGAACCCCCTCCTGAGAAAAATCGATCCCATCGGAAAAATTCCGATTCGCATTACTCTGCCCAATGATAGATCCCCCCGTTGTGGCAAAGGGCAGGTTGCTCATCGACAGGCTCTCCGCAACCACACTGTAGTTGTCGCCACCACTCCAAGACCCCGCCCATCCGGTGCCTCCATTCTTTCCTCCCAGATCACCGGTTGGATAATCGAAGCCTTCATAGACAAGCAAGGCAGCCTGCGAGGCGCTTCCCACCGCCAGCACCGCTACCGCCAACCAAGCCATGCATCTCATTTTTTTGTTCATCTCTCTGTTCTCCTTGTTGTTTGTGTTTCCCGTTTCATCTCCGCATCGAGGCGCAATCCCTGCAACACCTCTCCGCCCTCCGCCTAGCAAGAGCCCAAGCCAAGCGTCGGTGTTTATGCCACAGCCCCAGAGGGCGTGTCAAACATGTTTTCATATTTATTTCTAATATAATCCAATTAAATAGGCCGGATGCAAAAATTGCCGTATTTTTATTTCAGTTTTGTTTCATACAGGCCCGTTCAGCGACGGATATCCTGTGCTTTGTGGAAAAGCGGATCTACTCGATGTGGATCCGGTAGAAGGCCTGCACCTTGCTGTTTGCGTTGGTGTCGATGAACTCGGTCACGCCGTCCAGCCCCTGGATCCCGCCTTCCAATGGATGGAAGAGTCCATCCCGAGATTGGTGCTGACGTGAATGGCACCAACTTAAACATAAACACCGCATTCCCGACGGGCAGGCCAGCGGCCTGCTCCACGCACAGGGAGGATTGATCTGTAAATTCCGCAAAGTAGGTTAAGCGTCCCGCTTGACCCCGGCTCCGAACACAGATGGAAGAGTTTTGGATCGCTAATCACGCGAATTGTGCGA
>WFRA01000248.1 GCA_015486775.1 Kiritimatiellales bacterium
GAATGAGGTAGTAGATTACGCGGAACACCACCATCGAACCAAGGATTTCGGAGGGCGCCATGCAGCCTTTGAGCAGGTGGAGCATCAGTACCTCGAACACCCCCAGCCCGCCGGGGATTCCGCTGAAGAGCGACAGGGTGAGCGCCAGCACAAAAATGGCGGCAAACTTGGGGAAGTCGATGGCGGCTTCGTCGGGGAGCAACAGATAGAGGATCAGGGCGGAGATCAGCAGGTCGGCGGCCACCACGCTCACCTGCCCCAGCGCCAGCTTTAGGCTGGGCAGCGGCCACTCCACCCCGCGCAAGGTCAGCGGACGGAAGTTTCGGGCGGCCATGAATAGGTAGCCAACTACTGCGAGGCAGAGCGGCAGGCCGAACCAGCGCAGATCCGGTACATGGCGCCACTGCAGGGCATCGAGCAGATGCGGGTAGGCGCAGGCGGCGATGCCCGCCATGGCCGCCTCGCCAATGATCCAGCTCACCCAGATAAACAGCGAAATACGCAGAATCTCCAGCGCCGAAAGTCCCGCGCTTTCGTAGGAGCGGTAGCGGATTCCGCCTCCGCCGAGAATCATGCCGCCCACTACATTGCTGAACGAAAAGGCCAGCATCGCCGTGCCCGCCGCCTTGCGCAATGCGACCCGCTTCCCGATATACCGCAACGCCAACAGGTCGTATCCGCTAAACAGGAGAAAGTTAACCACTACCAGCGCGAGCGCCGCCCAGACCCGGCCATACGGAAGGGCATCGACAAATTCCACCACATCGTGGATCCGGAAGGTGCCGGCTGACCGATGCAGCACCGTCAGTGCCGCACAGAAAAGCGTCAGACCGATTAGTGGCGAAAAACGTTTGAGATTCATTTTTTTAATTTTTTCAAACATGGGAACTCCGGGTGGGTCGCATTCAGTTCGCTAATTTCCATCCAGCCGACAATAGAGATTTTTTCAGCAACGCAGAAAAGCAACGAATGTAAAAAAACAACGAATATTTCCAATGTATGGATTCGTTGTTTTTTTTATATTCGTTGCCATTTTTTCTGTTGGAAATGGGGTTAGGTTTTGCTTGGGACGGGAATATTCAGAAAGGTGGCGATCGCCGCGTTGACCTGGACGGAATGGGTGATGGGGGTGGAATGCCCGCCGGGAACAATCTCCAGCTCGCCATGGGGAAGCGCCGCCGCCATCTTTCGCGCGTGGGCGGTCGAGACCACGTCGTGGCGGCCTACGATCACCAGCACAGGGGCGGAGATTTTCCGCAGGTCGTCCGGTTGCAGCGTGGGGAAGGTGCGCCACATGCGCTTGACGCGCCGTTCCAGCTGGGAGATGCGCTCCCCGGCACCAGTCCACCAGCGCTTGAACCACAAGGCCGGGCCGCTGCTTTGTGAATAGGTCTCCTCCAGCATTTCCGGGGTCAGGCCGGACGGGTTGAAGTTGGCGCTGATCAGCACCATTTTCCCTACGCGCCCCGGCCACTCCGTCCCCAGCAGCAGCGCGGTGTTTCCACCGTCGCTCCAGCCGATCACATCGGTTCGGTCAATCTTCAGCTTGTCCAAGACCCCGACCGCGTCGTGCGCAAGCAGTCGATAGTTCAGCTCCTTTCGACCCAGGCCGGAAATGCCGTGTCCCCGGACATCCAGCACCACCACCCGGCGGCCGGACTCCACCAGCCAGGGAATCTGGGAAAACCAGACAAGCCGGTTGCTCAGCCCGCCGTGCAGGAGCAAAACGGGCGGCCCGCTACCATAGCTGACAAAATGGATCGTCGAACCCTCGCTACGCACGTGGCCTTGGAGGACGGAAGCCCGGTGCGCGACCGACCAGCGCAGGTAGCGGAAAAAGAACCCCGACATCGGTTCCGCTAGGCGATAGCCCAGCACCAAGCCCGCAAGCACAATACAAAATATGATCGGTATGGATTTCATCGTTCCGGAGGCTCTTCCAAGGATTGGATGGCCGGATACGGATTAAACTATAGGTTGCTATTTCAATGCAATCGCCATATACAGGGAATGAACGTTTTGCGGATAGCCAATTGTCGCAAAGGCGTAGGTGCTTTTTGCAGAAAGAAACAACCACTAAAGGAGAGTTCAAATGAAGATACAGACTATTGCATTGATCGCCGCCATGGCTTTCGGGGGAATCGCAGGGGCGGAAACACCGAAAATGAATGGTTTTCTGGTTCCCGCCTCGGCGGAGTGCTTTGTGACCGTGACACTCACTGGGGATATTTCGCAGCTCAATATCCTCGGCGATGGAGCGATTGAGTACGACGACACGGGGCGCATCAAGAAAATCGGAAGTTCCGCCCTCTTATACGACGACACGGGACGCATCAAGAAGATTGGGAGCTCCGTCTTTAAGTACGACGATGCGGGGCGCATCAAAAAAATCGCAGGTTCGGACATTCTGTACGACAAAACAAATCGGATCAAACAAATCGGGGTCTCCAAAATTTCATACGACGATACGGGACGCATCGATGGAATCAATCCAGGGATTGCCTCTTCGATATAGAGAGGTCTTCCAAGATCTGGATTGCAGCAAAAAATGGAGCAGCGATGGTTTCCAAAATAAAGAACACGGAGGAAATGGATGATCAGGATATCCTCCTGACCCCGGTCTATGCCCGCCTTGGGCTGGAGAATCCGGTTCCAAAATTTGAACTCGCCGAGCAGGAAATGGCGCCCTCCACGGCCTACAGCATTATCCACGACGAATTGATGCTCGACGGCAACGCCCGGCTCAACATGGCGACCTTCGTCACCACATGGATGGAGCCCGAGGCCGAGAAGCTCATGGCCGAAACCTTCGACAAGAACATGATCGACAAGGATGAATACCCCTTCACGGCCATGATCGAAGAGCGCTGCATTAACATTGTCTCCCGCCTCTTCAACGCGCCGGAAACTGGTGTGGGGGCATCGGCCATCGGCTCTTCAGAAGCGGTGATGCTCGCCGGAATGGCGCTGAAGTGGCGCTGGCGCGACCGTATGCGGGCCAAGGGCAAGGCCACCGACAAACCCAACATCGTGATGGGAAACAATGTGCAGGTGGTTTGGGAAAAGTTTGCCCGCTACTGGGAGGTGGAGCCGCGCTATATCGAAATGGAGCCGGGGCAATACACCATCACGCCGCAGGGCGTGCTGGATGCCGTCGACGAAAACACCATCGCCGTTGTACCCATCCTCGGCGTCACCTACACGGGTGCCTACGAACCGGTCAAGGAAATCCACGACGCTTTGGTGGAACACAACGCCCGAACCGGCCACGACATCCCCATGCATATCGATGCCGCGTCGGGGGGATTTGTTGCCCCATTCTTGCACCCCGAGCTGGAGTGGGACTTCCGCCTGCCGCTGGTCAAATCCATCAATGTCTCCGGCCACAAATACGGACTGGTCTATCCGGGGGTGGGCTGGGTGGTTTGGCGGTCCCGCGAGGATCTTCCGGAGGATCTGGTCTTCCACGTCAACTATCTAGGCGGCGACATGCCCACCTTCACGCTCAACTTTTCCCGGCCGGGCAACCAGATCGTGGGTCAATACTACAACTTCCTGCGGCTGGGCAAAGAGGGATATACCCGCATCATGCAGAGCCTCCGCGCCACCGCCATGTATCTGGCGGACGAAATCGAAAAGATGGGTCGCTTCGAGCTGCTTTCGCGGGGCGACACCATCCCCGTACTGGCCTTCGCACTCAAAAACAGCGACTGTTGCAGCGTGTTTGACCTCTCCGACAAACTACGCGAAGGCGGCTGGCAGGTTCCGGCCTACACCATGCCGCCCAAGGTGGAGGATCTCGCTGTGCTGCGCATCGTGGTGCGGGAAGGATTCAGCCGCGACCTTGCGGACATGCTGCTGGATTCGCTGGCCAAGGCCATCGACTATTTCGAGCGGCAGCCCCACCACAAATCCGGGAATCCACGCCCCCAGTTTTCGCACTGATGCACGCCGCCGAACCCAGACGGCACATGCAGCCGGGGCGGGGCTGGAAGTTGCTGGAGGCCACCGGCGCCGGGCCGTTCATCTCCCGCATCATCCACCGCCTGCCGGACGGCTCCCTGCACGTCTGGACTTCCCGTCGCCACCGCAAAGGCCATGGGCTGGGGGGCTGGGTCTCGGCGCTGTTCATGATCGGTTCCGCCTGCTTCGCCCTCGGGAGCCTGGCCAGCCTGGAACCCGGCTGGTTCGGTCCAACCTTCCAAAACGAAACGGTGGTGGGATCGGTTTTCTTCCTGGGCTCCATCTTCTTTACCTCGGCGGCATTCCTCCAACTATTGGAAGCCGCCAACGCCGACCGGAACACGGCGCTCGCCCGGGGGAGTTCCTCCGTGGAGCCCTTCCGGTGGTTTGCCTGGATGCCCCATCGGATAGGGTGGCTGAGCGCCTTTATCCAGTTTGCGGGAACCCTGCTCTTCAACCTCAACACCCTTGCCGCCCTCCTGCCCATTGACGGATGGATGCGTCAGGATCTCGTGGTCTGGACGCCGAATATTGTCGGGTGCGTGTGCTTCCTTGCCGCCAGCGAGCTGGCGGTGTTCGAGGAGTGCCACAGCTACTTTTGCAACAACCCGCGCAGCATCTCCTGGTGGATCGTACAGATCAACCTGCTCGGCTCCATCGCCTTCATGGTCTCGGGGATCGGAGCGGTGGTGCCGCCCGGCGCAGCGCAGGTGCTCGCCCCGGCCGCTTCCAACCTCTGGACCTTTATCGGTGCCCTCTGCTTCGCCCTCGGTGCCTACCTGCTCATTCCCGAAATGCCGCGCCTCGCCGCACGCCAGACACAAAAAAGGGTTTAGCCACAAAGAGGGGCAAGAGGCGCAAAATTAGGATTGCAAGCTTTCGCGCCTTTTGTGCTTCTTTGCGGCCAATTTAATGCTATAGGAATTTATATTTTTTGAGAAAGTGGGGCATGGATGGACAGCAGGCGCATGCGTAGGTTGACGCGAAGCGAGCCGACAGGCAACCTCCACTTCGACTTTCCCGAGCGGCTCAAGACGAGGCGGAGCCTCATCCTACGGCCGATTGCATCGGTGTGCGAAGCAGGGAAAACCCGCCCGAAGGACGATATGTCCATTTTTTTGAGGTGCTTTTTTTGCATGGGTGACAGCGAGTTGGAGGGACGTTGTCGAGGCCATTCAGCAACGAATCTGCTTTACAATCCCGAAGGGGGGGGGTAACACGACGGTATGAAAACACTTATTCCAGCATTTTTAATGGCGATTGCCGTGTCGGCTTCCGCATCGCAGCTTCCCTTCGCTGAGAGTTTCGAGGTGGCCGACGGCGTGGTGGAAGGAACAATCAACGGGCAGAACGGATGGACGCTGGTCGGGGATACCGCCGATGTGCAGACTGCCGTGGTGCAGGCGGGCGCGCAGGCACTGAAGATTCAGGGCGGCCAGGTCTACCACGATCTTTCGAGCGACGGCTCCGCCGTGTGGCTCCACTTCCAGGCACGTTGCGATGCCGCCCCCACCGCCAACCCGACCGTGACCGACGCCAATACCAGCCTCGCCTTCTTTGTGAATACCAACCTTAACCTCGTGGTCTACAGCAACACCGTTCCGGTCGAGCTGTCGGCTCAGGTTCCGACCAATGCCTGGATACGCTTCGATGTCTATTGCGACTATGCCGACATGCACTGGGACCTGAGCATGGACGGTGCCAATGTCGCCGCGGGCCTTCCGCTCTATTCCACCAACAGCCAGGTCGGTTCCCTGGTGGTGGGCAACGACGGCACCTCCCCCGTCTATGTCGACCAGATCGATGTCGCGGACACGGAACAGACTACCGCCGGGCTGCCTGACAGCGACGGCGATCAGATCCCCGACTGGTGGGAGCAGAAATATTTTGGCGGCCCCACCAGCGTGGTTGCGGCCGATCCTTCCGGAAACGACGGGCTGACCTATCTCGAAACCTACATTGCCGGCGTCAGCCCGTTCACCTCCGATCCTTTCGTGGTAACGCCCCTTCCCGCCGGAAACGGCATGAGCTGGACTCCGGTGCCTAGCCGCCTCTATTCCGTCTACTGGGCATCCAGCCTCTCCAACGCATTCACCTGGATCGAGGATCTGCCCTATCCGCAGTCGGAGTTTGTCGACACCGCCCACCCGGGCGACACCGCCGGCTTCTATTCCCTGAAAGTCCAGGTGCAGTAGTTCCGGGTCGGGTGTCCGGTCGTTCTTGAACGGTCTGGTCCTCCTTCGGTTTCGTTCTCATCCGCCGTTCCATGCGTGATCGGTACAAGATTGTGGCTCCTTAGTGCTTGCGGGTTACAGTATATTTAAGTAAATGTTGATTCAGATAGCGGGCGGGAGGAGTGATAAGAGTTGCGTTTCCCCGCCTCCAACCCAAAGGAGAACATCATGTCGATAATGAATGAACTGAAGGCGGAGATCACCCGTCTCTCCCGCAAGGAAATCAAAAAGGAGCTGGAGCCGGTCAAGCGGGTTAATGCGGCGCAGCGGGGGTTGATTGCCAATCTGCGCCGGGATGTCACCGCGCTGCAGAAGGAGGTGGCTCGTCTCCAGAAGGCCGCGGGCAAGCCCGCCGTTCCGGCGGCACCCGAAGCGGATGGAACCAAGGGGTTCTGGATGTCGGGCAAGGGGGTGCGCTCGCTACGCAAGCGCCTCGGGATCACCCAGATCGAGCTGTCGAAGCTGGCTGAGGTGAGCCACCAGTCGATCGTGCGGTGGGAAAAGACCGCCGGGAAGATTCCATTCCGCAAAAAAGAGACCCCGGCGAAGATGCAGCAGATCCGCGCGATGGACAAGCGGACGGCTTGGGCGGCGCTCGGCAAGAAGCGCAAGGGAAAGTAGATGGTTTTTGCGGTTGTGCAGGCGGGTTGTTTTGAGTAGCCTCTCTCGCTAAATGGGTTCGCTTCGGCACGGGGCTGGGGGAACATGCAGGAACGCCACCAACAAAAAAGGAGTATTGAAATGGCAAAAAAACCAGCTACGAAAGCTGAGATCATCGCCAAGATGGCCGATGATGCGGGTATCGCGAAAGTGCAGGCCAAGGCTGCGTTAGAGTCCCTAGTTGCGCAGGCGTACAAGGGTGCCAAGTCCAAGGACGGGTTCACGATTCCCGGCATTGGAAAGTTGATCAAGCACCGGCGCAAGGCTCGCAAGGGTCACAATCCGGCCACTGGCGAATCGATCAAGATCGCTGCCAAGACCGTTCTCAAGTTCCGGGTTTCGAAAGCGGCCACGGACGCGGTTGTCGGAAAGAAATAGGCAGCTAGGTGCCCGGCCATCCCTTGGTCGGCGAATGGAGGGGGGGGGCTTTTGCGGCCTCCCCTTTTTTGTTGTTCCCTCTGGGGAATCCGGGGGCGGCAGGCTTTCCAATCCCCGGAAGCGGTTTTTTTGCAGCGGCCCCATTCGTTGCTTCCTGTTATTCGTTGGAGAACCTTTTTATCAACGTCGCGCTCTTGCTGTTTCCCGTTTCGCAGCGGTGGCCTCGCGCATCGTTTCTTCGATTCGCCGGCGATAGACCAGATAGGAGCACTCTACCGAACCTTGAGTGGCTCGATCACCACCATGTTTTCGAACAAGAAGCCGCTCATCCGGTCGCGCTAGGTTCGCCCGCGGCTACGCCCCGCGAAAGATAACCGTTTTCCCGGCTTGTTTTGCCATGCCGCCGGTTGCTATAGGTATTCGATGCAAACGATATCTCTTCTATTCTTCTTCTCGGGTATTGCGGCGCTCACCTACGAGGTGCTGTGGGTCAGGCATCTGGGCCTGGTGTTTGGCAATACGGTCTATGCGGCGGCTACGGTCATGATGACCTATATGTTTGGCATCTCCGTCGGTGCGCATTTTGCCGGCAGATGGGCGGCCAGAATCAAGCGGCCGGTTCGTCTGTTTGGTATCTTGGAGGTGGCCACGGCGCTGTATGCGCTCTGCGTTCCGCTAATCTTTGAGCTGATCAAGGAGCTCTACCGCTTTGCCGCATTGCACATTTCCGATTCACTCGGCTTCTTGACCTTTGTCCGCGTGGTGCTGGCGCTGGTGCTACTACTCATCCCCACCGCCATGATGGGTGCAACCCTGCCTGTACTCTCGAAAGGCTTTTTGAGCCGCGTCGAACGGTTTGGTGCCCGGTTGGGCATTCTCTATGGGGTCAACACCCTCGGTGCCGTCACCGGCGTGCTACTCTGTGGCTTTGTGCTGATTCCGAAGCTTGGAATGACCCTCTCGAATATTGCGGCTGTCTGCCTTGACGCCTCCGTCGGCCTGATTGCCATCTATCTCTCCCGAACCATAGACCGATCACCCGAAATCGCGGCAGCGATCAAGCTTGAGGCCAGGGCGGAGAGCGGTTCGTTCAAGCGCGGCAAGCTGGCCAACGGCCTGTTGCTGGCGATCGGTGCATCCGGCTTTTTGTCGCTTGCCTTCGAGGTCGTATGGTTCCGGGCGCTGATCCTCGTGTTTGGTTCCACCACCTATTCTTTCTCCGCCATGCTGGCCATCTTCCTGATCGGGCTGTCGCTCGGTTCGGTGCTCGTCAGCCGCTTTGCCGACAAGGTGAAGCATCCGGCGCTCATTTTTGGCGGAGCCGCCATGCTCACCGGCATCTACACGCTGGTTTCCCTAGGGTGGTTTACCGCCATGCCGGAGTTCCTGCTCAAGCACCTAATGCTTTCCGGCGAACCCGGCTGGGGCAGGATGATCGGCCTTAAGTTTGTCATCACGCTCTTCTTCCTGCTGGTGCCGACCATCCTGTTCGGTGCCTCTTTCACCGCCGCCGTTAAGGCCATCCGCGCCGCAATGTCCTCCTCGCCGCGCGCCGTCGGCGAAGCCACCATGTTCAATACCATCGGCGCGGCGCTCGGCGCATTTGTAGGCGGGTTCATCCTGCTTCCAAACCTTGGAATGCAGGTTTCGCTGACCGTGCTGGCCTTTCTCGTGCTCGCCCTCGGGCTGCTCCTCTGCACCGCCCAGGGTGGCAAGGCCGTCCGCTGGGCAGCCGTCGGCGTGGCGCTACTGACCGTCGTTGGATTTCTCATAAGCCCGCCCCATTGGGACAAGAAAGTTATCTCCTCCGGCCCCTATTTTTCGCCGTGGGTCTATGTCACCAATGGAAAAGTCACCCTGACCGAGCAGCTCCGTAGCCATCGCCTGCTCTACTACAACGAGGGGATCACCTCCACCATCTCCGTGATAAAGGATGCCAACGAAGACCTCGCCTATTGCAGCCAGGGCAAGGTGGAGGCCGACACCACTGAGCGTAGCATGATGCTCCAGCGCATGATGGGTCATCTGCCGATGCTGTTCCATCCCGATCCGCGGCGGGTGGTGAACATTGGCCTGGGTGCGGGGGTCACCTTCGGTGCCGTCAATTGCTACCCGGTCGATCTGGCGGAGGTGGTGGAGTTCGAGCCCAGCGTGGTGAACGTCGCCCGGGTCTGGGGCGAGAAAAACCACAACGTGCTCGACAAGCCCAAGGTCAAGGTCACCTTCAACGATGGTCGCAACCACCTCTTTGTCGGAGGCGAACCCTACGATGTCATCACCTCTGACCCCTTTGAGCCAGTGATGGCCGGTGCCGCCAACCTGTACACGGTCGACTTTTTCGAGCAGGCCAAGGCGCAGCTGGCCGACGGCGGCATCATGGCTCAGTACCTCCCGCTCTACGAACTCTCGAACGAGGACTACCAGACCATCATGCGTTCGTTCGCCAAGGTGTTTCCCGATTGCCTACTCTTCTTTACCGGCTTCGACACCATCATGCTCGGCAGCAAGGGCGATGTCCCGCTGGACATGTCGGTTGCCCTAGAAAAATTTGATATTCCGGAGGTGAAGGAGTCGCTGGCCGAGGTGGGCTTCACCAAGCCTGAAATGCTACTGAGCATGTTCGTGGCCCGGCTCTCGGCGGACGACCCCATCTTTTCCAAGGGACGACTGAATACAGACAACCACCCGTTCATCGAATTTTCCGCCCCCAAAAACACCTTCCACTACATGCCGGATGAAAACCAGCAGGCACTACTTGACAATTTTTCTGATATGCCCGAAGAGTTGATGAAAGGGTTGTCCGAGGAGCAGCGAAAGACCGTCGCCGATTCCCACCAAGCCATGAAAATGACGCTCCAGGCCAACATCCTGCGTGCCCAGGATAACTTGAAAGGGAACATCGAAATGCTCATCGAGGCCGCCAAGCTGGTGCCGGGAAACCCGGTGGTGCGCAACGAGCTCGGCGCCAGCCTGATGACCTCGGCGCAGTCGGTCATGGCGGCCGGGCAGACCCGGCAAGCGGCGGCTCAGTACCAGATGCTACTCAAATACAAACCCAGCGAGTTCTATCCCATCTATCATCTTGTCGGCCTCTACATGCAGATGCGCGATATCGAAAGCGCCAAGAAGGCTCTGGCCTATGGATTGAAAATATATCCCGACTCGCCGCTCTTCATCGCCCTGCGCGGAAAATTCAACGGGTCGATGGGCGATCCCGCCGCCGCATGCAAGGATTTCAGAACCGCCCTCGACGAGCTCCCCGACTATCTCCCGTTCTGGCAGGACTATGAATTCTTCTTGCGCCAGAACGGAAACCTCGCTGGTGCCGAAAAAGCCCGCAAGCAGATCGAGCGCCTTTCGGAATAGGAGATTTTTAGTGCTTGGTGCATTGGTTCCGGGTGCTTGGTTGCCGGGGGCTATTTGCTGCTTTCGAGCAGAAAGAGACCCGGCGCATACTCGACCGGCTGGAATTTTGCCACACCCCAAAGCACGGAAGCTGGCTGAACATGGTGGAAATCGAGCTGAGCATTTTGGGAAGGCAATGCCTGAGCAGAAGAATCGCAGACCGGTTAACCATCATCAGAACATTTGACCCGCACCTCGGGAAAGCTTTCAGTCAGCAGTTTTATTAGCAACTGATTTCATGACCGTCAAGGCCAACCAAAAAGGGGTTCTAAAGAATCTCCGCCAGATCCACGATGCCCATAAAAACGAGCCTTTTCCCCCCTCCAATGGACACAGTCCAACGGGTTGAAATCAATTGCGGGCGGGTCGAGGCACGCGCCATCGACGTGTTCAGCACCTCTTCCGAGGCCATCTGCTTCCCCCATGCAAGCCAGGCCGCCATGCTCATGCAGCGCACCGACCAGTCCGCCGACCCCAAGGGCGACGGCATCGTCTTCCTTCTTTCAAGCCGCCTCGGTCTGGGAGCCGAAGAGATGCTCCAGTTCAAACGCAACTACTGGGACATCGAAAACGGGGCGCACCAACGCCTCGACTGCTCCCGCTTCTAGGAAGATAAAAGCCGCGTGCGCAACCGGAACTCCGCCACCAACCTCGGGCTCTATCGCCGAGCCGTCCTTTCCCTTGCCAAAAGAATCAGTCATGCGAATTTTGCGGTAATAGAAAAAACAGCTTGCTGTATCGGGACATATGTCGTATCTATATAGACATATGTCAGGAGGTGGTTATGAAAAAAGAACCTGTAATTTATCCCGTTCATGAAGATGGCTACGGAAATATGATGGTAGAAGAGCCTGCTGTCCTCTTCGGAACGGTCGAAAACCGAGGGCAGGTGATTGCCCAGATCAAGCGGGGGCTGCCGACGGCGAGCTTCGAAAAGCTGCGCAATGAATTTGGCGTCACCGCTGCTGAGCTGGCCAAGACGCTGAATATCAATATGCGGACGCTTAGCCGGAGGAAGCAGTCCGGGCGGCTGGATGTCGATGAGTCGGAGCGGGTCTACCGTCTGGCGCGCCTGTTCCAGATTGCCCTGAACCTGTTCGAGGATGCGGGGCTGGTGCGACGCTGGTTTTCCGCGCCCAAGGAAATTTTCGGGGGGCTGGCGCCGCTAGCCTATGCCGATACCGAGCCGGGGGCGCAGGAGG
The DNA here is from genome assembly GCA_015486775.1 of Kiritimatiellales bacterium. Classification (GTDB taxonomy): domain Bacteria; phylum Verrucomicrobiota; class Kiritimatiellia; order Kiritimatiellales; family Pontiellaceae; genus Pontiella. Next base: position 11,843 of record WFRA01000248.1, read on the forward strand.
TCGAGAAGCAGCTGCGCCGCCTTGAACACGGGGTCTTCTACTAGGGGGAGAGACCATGTCCAGAGCTTGGCGGCTCGTCCATCGGAAGTATGTCCGCAGCGCCTTTTCCGGAGAGGGGGCGCGGTTGGCGGGCGGGCGATGGAACTCGGAGGGGCACTCCGTGGTCTATACGGCGGGGTCGCTTTCGCTGGCCTTGCTCGAAATCATCGTCCATCTGGAATTCAAGGAGGCATTGAAGCGCTACGTCGCCATCCCCGTCGAAATTCCGGAAGGGCTTTCTCAATCGATCGATCCGGCCAAGCTACCCGATGGATGGAGCGCGAACCCGCCGCAATCGAGCACGCAGTTTGTCGGGAACTGCTGGCAGGAGGGTATGTCGAGTGCTGTGCTGAAGGTGCCCAGCGTGATTGTCCCCAGCGAATTCAACTATCTCCTGAATCCCGCCCATCCGGACTTTCCCAGAATCAAGCTGGGCGATCCGATTGGGCTTCCGGTCGATCCCCGGGTGTTGGAGAAACTCGGTTGAGCATTTGTCTCGCCGAAGAGGCTCGCCATTTTCTTCCAACCATTGGAAACTCTCCAGCACTATGAACTTGATCCTCCTACAACCAGGCGATTTTCGCGATGACGGCCTCGCGGTGCTTTCCGACGGGCGGGCGCGGCATATCCGCAAGGTGCTCAAGGCGGAGCCGGGGCGGTCGCTCCGGATCGGGCTGCTCAACGGCCCGTTGGGGACGGGCACCGTGCTGGCGGTCGACAAGCGCGAAGTTTGCCTCCAGTGCGTGGTGGAGGAAAAGGCTCCGCCAAAACCCCGGGTCGACCTGCTGCTGGCGATGCCGCGCCCCAAGGTGATGAAGCGGCTCTGGGCGCAGCTCGCGGCGCTGGGGGTAGGGCGCATTGTGCTGGTGAATGCCGAGAAGGTGGAGCGTTTCTATTTCGACTCCCATGTGCTCGACCCGGCCTTCTACAACGAACGGCTGGTCGAGGGACTCCAGCAGGCGCGCTGCACGCACCTTCCCGAGGTGCTGGTGCGCCAGCGCTTTAAGCCGTTCGTGGAGGATGAACTCGACGGGCTTTTTGCCGATTCCATGAAATTGCTAGCCGATCCGGTCGGCGGGAAAAGGCTTGGCGCTTTTGACTTTTCCCACGGGCGGGTATTGCTGGCGGTAGGGCCGGAGGGCGGGTGGACTCCCTACGAAATCGGGATGCTAGGGGAGCGCGGCTTCGAGGTATTTTCGATGGGGTCGCGTATCCTGCGCACCGACACCGCCTGCATCGGACTGCTCTCCACGCTTTCGGAATATCTGGATTAAAACGGGGAGGGTACACCTGCCCAACTTTTTTCAGGAGAAGCTTCCGAGAATCGCGGGCACCACATCGGCAAGGGTTTCCAACGCCTGGAATTTTTCGGCAAAAGTGCCGAGGGCGACGAGCGGAACGGGGTTGCAGGTGTGGCTGAAGGTGGATAGGTCTTCGATGTTTCCGTGGTCGCTAC
>WFRA01000249.1 GCA_015486775.1 Kiritimatiellales bacterium
CCTCCTGCAATTCCTCGTATTCTTCCTTGAGCATAGAACGCAGCTTGGCCAGCGCATATTGCATCCGGGCCAGGCAGGTGTTGATCGAGCATTTCTGGATCTTGGCGATTTCCTTGAACGAGGCGTTGCCATGCATGCGCAGAAGAAAGACCTCCTTCTGCTCCGGCGAGAGCGTTTCGACGGCGCGTTCGATGGTTTCGCCCAGACCCATTCCCCCCACCTCTTCCGCCGGGGTGATGCCCGGCGCGGCTAGGCGCTCTTCGAGTGTGTTGCCATCCTCTTCGCCCCGGCCAGTGCTCTGCATCGAGACATTGCGCTTGTTGCGCCGCGCCCGGTCGATCACTAGGTTGTGGGCGATCCGGAAGATCCAGTTCAAGAAATTTTTGTGGCGGAACTTGTGGATGTTTTTCAAGGCCCGGAACCAGGTTTCCTGGAAGATTTCGTCGGTGTCTTCGCGCCCTTCGGTCATCTTCAGGATAAAGGAGTAGAGGGGGCGTTTATATTTCTCCACCATGGGCGCGAGCGCATCCGCGTCGCCGCCCAGATAGGCCTCTATGCACTCGATGTCTGTCTGGTCCATGGGTTGGGATGCGTATTTCTTATTGCGTACTGCGTATTTCGTACTGCGTATTGCGTATTCCGTGCAGTCCTCTCTGTCAATACGCAACACGCAGTACGCAATACGTTTCATACAACGGAGCAATTCGCGATCTATTGCATGAATTCGGAGCGGATTTTTCCGGAGATTGGATCGTTTTCGAGTTTCACGCCCATCCCGCGCGGGTCTTCGAGCTCCAGGATGAACCAGTCCGACTGCCCGTCGGGGTAGTAGCGGACGAGGTCGAGGTTCTCGTATTGCTCTTCGTCCTCGGCCCAATCCTTTTCGAAGTCGGCCACCTGGATGTTTTCGGGGAGGAAGCGGTGGATCTCCTTTTCGACCCCGGTGTCCTCGCCGGAGGAATCACCCTCCACGTAGCCGAGCCGCTTGAGCACGTCCTGGTCCAGCTCGCCGTCGGCGGCGTTGGTGGAGGTTTGCGTCGCGCCGCCGAGGTAGATCTCCATCGTCTCCTCGTTGAGCACGACGGTCATGGTGGTCTCACGCATGATGGCCATACTGCGGGCGTAGCGCGTCATGCGGGTGATTGTTCGCGCCGCGATGCGCAACTTGGTGCCCTTGTAGGCGTGGGCGAAATAGGGCAGCGAAACCCCCAGCATAATCAGGGAGATGACCACGACCAGGATCACCTCGATCAGCGTGAAGGCCGCGCGGGTCCGCGCGGCCTTCACGCTGATCGAACCGAAGAATATCGAACAAGAAATCTTGAATTTTGAAGGGTCAGACTTCTTCATTCTGCGGTTCCCTGTTCGATATTCAACATTCAGGCGGTGTGCCGCTACGCGGTATCACCGTGCCTATTCCCAGTTGTTGACCACGGTGCCCTTGGGCGAGGTGCAGGAGAGGTCGAAGCTGTGGTTGTTGTGCGATCCGGGGGCGGCATAGACGAAGGGCTTGTCCCATGGGTCGGTCGGGATGGCCTTCTTTTCCATAAAGGGACCACCCTTGGATTCGTCGAGCAGCTGATCGAGGCTGGAGGGATAGTCGCCGTTCATCATTTCATATTCCTGAATTGCCATGCTGAGCGCAACGATGTTCGATTTGGCCTGCGAGATTTTGGCCATTTCGGTCTTTCCGCCCATGCGAGGAATCGCGATCCCCGCTAGGATGCCGATGATGACGACCACAAGGATGATTTCGATCAGGGTGAATCCCGACTTCTTGCCTAGATGGTTGTTGCGCTTTCTGTTTTTCATGGGGCCTCTCCTTTCTTGAGGTTGTTAGACATGCAGTGAATCCGTGAGCGTCAGAACCGGCAAGAGCAAGGCAATGGCAATGCCGCCGATGATGATCGCCACAAAAACGATGAGCAGGGGTTCGAGCACCGTGGTACAGGTCTGGACGAGGCGGTCGAGCTCGCTGTCGTAGCGCCGCGTGATGTGCTTGAGCGACCCGGCCAGATCGCCGGTCTCCTCGCCGACGGCGAGCATGTCGATGAGCAGGCGCGGGAAAATCTTGCCCTGCGCCAGCGGCCCGGAGAGGCTCGATCCGTCGGTCACGCGCTCGCGCGCCTTGCCGATCTCCTCCGAGATCACCACGTTGTTGACCGTCTTCTGGACAATTCCAAGGGCTGGAAGAACCGATACGCCGTTGTGCAGCAGGGTGCCGAGGGTTCGCGCAAAGTGGGCGTAGGCGTTGGTGGTCACGATGGCTCCTGCGATCGGGATGCGCAATACTGCCGTGTGCCACGCCTTCTGCCCCTTGCCCTGCTTGATCCACTTTTTGAAGAGATAGACGCCCCCGGCAATCAGCGCCACCATCACGAGGCCGTAGTGGGTGATGAAATTGCTGATGGCCATGAGCGCCAGCGTGGGGCCGGGCAGGGTGGCACCCATGTCGGCGAAGGTGCTGGCAAATTTGGGGACGATAAAGACCATCAGGCCGATGACCGCCAGGCCGCCGACGAGCATGACGATGACGGGGTAGCTCAGCGCTGCGAGCACCTTGCCTCGGGCTTCCTGCACGCGCTCGTAGTGGACGCAGATGTGCTCCAGCGAGGTTGGCAGGTTGCCGCTGGCCTCTCCGGCGCGCACCAGGTTGACGTAGAGCGTGGAAAAGGTTTCGGGGTAGAGCTCCAGCGCGTCGGAAAACGCCGTGCCCTGGATGATCTCGTCGCGCAGGGTTTCGACAATGCGGCCCACCGCGCTTTCGTCCTTGCGCGCGGAGAGGGTGTGCAGCGCGCGGCCGATCGTCATGCCCGAGGCCACCAGATCGGAGAGCTCGCGCGAAAAGAGCAGCAGCTCCTGCATCTTCATCTTGGGCTTTTGCTGGAAGCCCATCTCGAACTTGAAGCGCTTCTTTGGGCCGGAATCCTGCTTGGCGGTCTTGGTTGTCTCGTTGATCGACACCGGGATCTGCGCCATCGCCTCGATCTGGCGTACGGCGCCCGCGCGGTCGCTGGCCTCCACCACGCCCTCGACCCGTTCGCCCTGCTTTGTCCGTCCTATGTATTTGAAATGCGCCATGGCAACCTGTGTTAAACGGTTTCCCCGCCCGGATATTTTCCAATGTTCGGAAAAAAGAATAGTGGAAGATTCAGGGATTGGAAGCCAGAAACCGCCCCGGTTCGGAAAATCCGCAATCTTGCCCGATTGCGCGTGGATGCTTGGAAGACGGGATGGTTGGATGGCTGCAAATACTCCATGAACGGAAAATTCGGTGACACGTTGTCCGACCACACCGGTTTTTCTTTTAAAAATCCATTCTTCCATCTTTCCAGCAATCCAAACCGTAAGACCATGGGTGGAATGGCGAGGAGCAATCTGTGTTCTCCGGATGGTGAACCGCCTCCGGCAATGCTCTATGTTTCCGAACCATGGAGATGCAGAAACAGAAAGAACCGCTGAGCAACCGTTTTGCGCGGGTGCATGGAAGCCCCGGCGAGGCACCGCGCGTACTGGGGCTGCTACGGGCGTTCTGGCCGCTGTTGCTGGTCTGCTTTGTTACGGGCTATCTGGTGCGGGCGTGGTTTCCGTTTCCGGAACTGGGGGTTTCGCAGGTGGGCATCCTCTTTTTTCTCGTGGCTGTGGTGGCGATCGTGCTGCTGGCCTGGGGCGACCGGCGGCTGGGCAATTTTCTCAAGGGTGCCAAGGGCGAGGAGTGGGTGGCTCACGAACTGGCCTTCCTCGACTCGGGCTACACCGTTTTCAACGGCCTCCGCCTGAAGGGCGGAAAGCAAAACTTCGACCACATCGTTGTCGGCCCCGCGGGCGTGTTCGTGGTGGAAACCAAGAACTGGAAGGGCTCGGTGGAGTTTCGCGACGGAAAACTTTTTGCCGGTGGCAGGGAACCCTCGCGCCCGCCGCTCCGGCAGGTCAAGGCCGCCGCCGCCGAGCTGGTCGCGTTCCTCGACGATGCCGGCAGGGGCGATATCCCCGTGCATCCGGTGCTCTGTTTCATTTCCACAAAGCTTCCCGAAGAGATCATGAACGTCAACGGCGTTGTGGTCTGCACGGGTTCCCGCCTGATCGATGTCTTGCAGGAAACCTTCGACGAACCGGTTCCGGAAGCCCGGCGCGAACGGGTCGTGGACGAATTGAAGAAAGTCATGAACGACGAATGATGACAACGGAGGAGAAGGGATGAAAGCACTAGTTCCAATCGCCAACGGCTGCGAGGAGATGGAAGCCGTAATCATTATCGACACGCTGCGGCGTGCCCAATGGGAAGTTACCGCGGCGGGGCTCGACGCAGACCCCGTCGAGGCCGCGCACGGAACCAAGCTTGTTCCCGACACCACCTGGGACCAAGTCGACCCCGCCGATTTCGATATATTGCTCACCCCCGGCGGATTTGGCGGAACCATGGCGCTGGCCAGCCACGAGGGGGTTTTGCAGGCGATTCGCGAATTCGACGCGGCGGGCAAATGGATCGCCTCCATCTGCGCCTCCCCGCTGGTGCTGCACGCTGCGGGAATCCTCGAAGGCAAGCGGTTTGCCTGCTACCCCGGCGTGGAGAAAGAGCTACCGCCGGATGTGCAGCCGGTGGACGAAACCGTAGTAGTTGACGGCCACCTTGTCACCAGTCAGGGGCCGGGCACCGCCTTCGAGTTTGCCCTCACCGTGATCGAGCAATGCAGCGGCCCCGATGCCGCCAACGCCGTTCGGAAAGGGTTGCTGCTTTAGTTCCTTCCCTTCTCACTTCTCACCATCTTGCGTTCCTAAACAAACGACGTCTATCGCAACATCAAGTCAATGAAGAGTTAAGAATGCAGAATGAAGAATGGTGGAACTCAAGCGGCGTTGGCCTTTTTTCCGATAGAGGCTGTCGC
>WFRA01000250.1 GCA_015486775.1 Kiritimatiellales bacterium
CGTACTTCACCCAATGGAAAATGGCGGGCGAGCAGGAATATGTGATGGGGCTCGAACCCGCCAATTGCCATCCCAACGGTCAAACCGCCGAAAAGGAAAACGGCACGCTCCAGATCCTCGAGCCCGGCGAGACGGCCCGCTTCAAGGTGGCCATCTCCCTCCGCAACGCGGAGTAGGAATCAGAGCCCGGCGGTGAAGGAGACAAAGGCGGCAAGGCCGGTGAGTTCGGAGCTGCCGCCCACGTCGGAGAGGTCGATGTTTGCCCAGGAGCCGCGCACGCCGAGGCCGAGCATGCCAGCTTCGTAGATGCGGAACTCGAACCCGGTGCGGGCGTAGACCCCGATGCCGAAAGCGGATTCATAGTCGGTGGTATCTTCCGGAATGCTTGCATCTTCGCGCTGGGACCGATAGTTGGCGTAGGTCATGAGCGGCCCGGCGGCGGCATAGATGCGAACCTTGTGGTTCTTGTCGAGAAAGAGGTTCGCGTAGGGGCCGCCCGCAAGGTCGAACATCCACATGGAGGTCGATATTTTTACATAGAGCCCGCTCCCTCCTGCGGAGATGAAGCTAATGTCGTCGGCCATGAATCCCATGAGGAAAGAGCACTCCAATCCATACTGGAACCGGTCGCCCCGGGGTAGCGTACCCCATCCGGCACCGAGCTGGGGAAGGAGGGAGAGATCGATCTCCTTCGTTGTTCCTTCCACGTTGAACTTTAGGTTTTCGTACTGCACGACGCCGAGCAACGACTGGACGGTGTAGTTTTCGCCCCAGTAGTCGTAGGTGTGGTCCTGGGCTCGGACGGTAGTTGAAAGAAGAAGAGTGGTGAATCCAAGCAGAGCCAGTTTGGTGAATTTCATGGGGATCCTTTTTGTTTGCCATGTTTGTACCGATTTAAAAGTTGGGCTTCCAGTTGTTTCTCAAGTTGATGGGTTTGCGGGTGCCGCCTTTCTCCAGATCGCTGAAAATGAATTCGAAGACCTAGTTGTGGAGTTCCTCGCATTTGGGAAAAAGGGTTCGATATTTTCCGGGAGGAACTGGAAATGTTCCCCGCAATCTTGTTCCGATTGTGCATGGGATAGTGGATGATCGGATGGTTGGATGACTGGAAACACGGCTCCATGGCGAAATTGATGGATGTCACCCAAATGGTGACACGACGTCCGGTGCACCATCAGTTTTCCCTCAACAATCCACTCTTCCAAACATCCAGTAATCCAAGCCGTAAGGCCACGGAATGTTCCAATAGGCGAAATCTTTCCATTGCACCAACCGGACGCCGAACCTATCCTTTCCCCTATGACAGCAAACACGCTTCTGCACATTGCGGCCTATGGCGGCGGGATCTACCTGCTGCTGAACCTTTATGCCCTGCTGGCCTCGGATCGGCTGATTTTCCAGCCGCAGGACCCCAGCTATGCCCACCTGCCCGACGAACTCAAGATTGTCTCGGGCAATGGCGAAAAGATTACGGCGGTTTTTTGGGAGCATCCGCAGGCGAAGCAGACCATTCTCTTCAGCCATGGCAATGCGGAGGATATGGGCAACATGACCGAGTTCCTGCGGCGGTTTTTCGACCTCGGCTACTCGGTGCTGATGTACGACTATCGCGGCTACGGCACCAGCGAGGGAAAGCCGTCGATTGGGAATGCCAAGCAGGACATCGAAGCGGCCTATCGCTGGCTGGTTGAAGAAAAAGGAATCGCCCCCCATGGCATTATTGTCCAAGGGCGGTCGTTGGGCGGCGGACCCTCCAGCTGGCTGGCGGCGCGCCACGAGGTGGGCGGGCTGGTACTCGAAAGCACTTTTGTCTCCACCTTCCGCGTCAAGACCGTCTGGCCGCTACTGCCTTGGGACAAGTTCAACAGCCTGCGGCTCGTCAGGAAGATCCACTGCCCCGTCCTCGTGATCCACGGGCGGGACGACACCACTGTCCCCTTCTGGCACGGCCAAAAACTATATGATGCCGCCCCCGGAAAAAAGATGCACCTGTGGATCGACGGTGCCCGCCACAACGACTATGCCTACGTCGCCGGCGCAGCCTATTTCGATGCATTCGAGGCCTTTGCTAGGCAAAAATGGGGTCAGAAAATGGAGTCAAAAATAGAGTCAGAGTAATCTAGTATTTTCCCGCTCATCTCTTTCCCTTCTGCTCCTCGCCCTTGGAATCCATGACATCAGATTCCGCTTTGTTTTCAGGTGCATCATACCCGATTACTAGATTACGGAACCGAACCTTTCGGCGCTTCAGTGGAGAGCCTCTTTCCTGACACAGAAAACAGTTGAATCCGAGGTTACCTACGTGCCTTTTCGCGGCACCGAATTCCTTTCCCCGACCTCTCCACCCTCGCGTAGGTTGACGCGAAGCGAGCCGATAGGCAACCTTCGTTTCGACTTCTCCATGCGGTACAAGACAAGACGAGGCAGAGCCTCATCCTACGGCCAATTGCACAGACGTGCAAACTAGGGGAAAGCCCGCCCGAAGGGCGATATGTGCCCGCCATTTCTCCGCCGGGTGGCAAGCCGAAGTCGAGCGAGACGCTCAACCTTCCGGTCATGCCGGGAGCGACAAGGTGGCGAGGTCGTTGCCGCTGGGCTGTTGGTAGACGCGGAGTTCGAATTCGGGGACGGCGGCGAGGATGTGGTCGAAGATGTCGGCCTGGATGGCTTCGTAGTTGGCCCAGACCTTGTCGGAGCTGAAGACGTAGATTTCGATGGGCAAACCCTGGGCGGTGGGCTGGAGGTGCCGCACGAGGAAGGTCATGCCTTTGTGGATGTTGGGGTTGGCGTGGAGATAATGCACGAGGTAGGCGCGGAAGATGCCGAGGTTGGTTTGCCGCCGCCCGTTGACGGTGGTGGCCGAGAGGTCGATCTGCCGCTCCTGGTTCTGCGCGTCGATCTCCTCCTGTTTCTTTTCGATGTATTCCTTGAGGACTTCGATCTTGCGGAAGCGTTCGAGCATGGCTTCGTCGACGAAGCGGACAGTACCCATGTCGATGTTGATGCTGCGCTTTATGCGGCGGCCGCTCGACTCGCTCATGCCGCGCCAGTTCTTGAAGGAGTCGGAGATGAGGGAGTAGGTGGGGATGGTGGAGATGGTTTTGTCCCAGTTCTGGACTTTGACGGTGTTGACGGTGACTTCGATCACATCGCCGTCGGCACCGTATTTGGGCATTTCGATCCAGTCGCCCTCGCGCACCATGTCGTTGGCGCTGAGTTGGACGCCGGCGACGAAGCCGAGGATGGTATCCTTGAAAACCAGCATGGTGACGGCGGTGAGCCCGCCGAGGAGGGTGAAGAGGTTCCAGGGCGATTTGTCGAGCAGGACGGAGATAATGAAGATGGCGGCAAAGAGGTAGAGGACGATGATGAGCGACTGGATCAGAGGACGGATGGGCTTGCGCTGGTCGTTTTTCCCCTGCTGGTAGATGGTCGTGATCGAGTTGAGAAAGGCATCGATGGCCCGCGCACCGGTCAGAATAATTAGCGCGAAAACGATCCGTTTGAGCAGGATGAAGTGGTCGGGCATGCCGCGGTCGAGGCCGAGCTGGATGATGGTGAGGGGAATCAGCCGCATGAAGCGGTGGAAGACGCCAGCTTCCATCAGGGCGTCGTCCCATTGGTTCGTGGTTTTGAGCGTTACCTGGTGAATGGCCTTGAGCAGGTAGTTGCGCAGCATCCAGTAGATGGCGTATGCCCCGGCCACGATGGCGACGAGCAGGGATGCGCTGGCGATTTCGTAGGCGATTATTGGGGAGAGATCCCGGGAAACAAGCGCGTGCTGGATCAATTCTAGCATGGAAATACCTCGGTGTTCGGCGGTGCCTGGCGGTGGCCTCTATTGCAGTTTCCTCTGTCTGGAAGCTAGTCGGCAATGGCTCCGGATTTGTAGATATAGTTGAGGATCAAGGTGCTGATGCCCTGGAGCGCGCCGAAGTGCGGGAGTATCCCGAAGCGAACCTCCGGGTATTTTGCTTTTTCCTCCTCGATGGCGGCCGGGATATCCTTCGTCACATGGGCACCGGCGGAGAGGAAATAGGGAAGCACCCGGATTTCTGTGGCACCTTCGTCGACCAGATCGGCTACGGCCGAATCGATATGCGGGCTGGAGATCTCCAGAAACGCCGATGCCACTAGACCGAAGGCCGGCCCGAGGTTCTCGTTGATCCGGTTGGCCAGGCGGCGTATTTCGTCGTTGGAATCTTTGTGGCGGCTGCCGTGGGCGATAATCAATAGTGCTTTCATCCATTCTCCTAGTTGGTTCTAGAGCGTTTCAATCGGGGATTGTAGCGAAGAGCGGGCTGGACAGGCAACCCTAAACGGAAGCAGGCGAACACTTGACACCATCAGCAGTTTTTAATAAACAGTACCACATAAGTACTTTTTGGCTGGTTTTCTGACGGGCAGGTGTTCGCGGCGGCTGGAAAGCAAACCCGATAAATCCGGAGAAAAAAATGGAAACTGCCAATATATATAAGGATCTCGCCTACAAAGAGGGAAGCCCGGCCATCACGGTTCTTTTCCAGACCGACGCCACCAAGGAAGTCCGCATCGCGTTCAAGCAGGGGCAGCACATGGCGGAGCACCAGACACCCTATCCCATCACCGTGGCCATGGTGGAGGGCGCACTCGATTTCGGGGTGGACGGCGAGGTGTTCCAACTGGCGAAGGGCGACATGCTCAATCTCGACGGCGGCGTGCCCCACGACCTGCTGGCCAAATCCGACTGCCTCGTCCGGCTGACCCTGAGCAAGTCCGACAGCGTCCAGCGCGTGAAGGATGTTGCCGCTTCGTAGCCCGTCGGCAAGCGTGCGGCGGGTGATTTCTTGGCGGGAAACCGCTTGGCAGGGGTAGGGGAGTTTTGCATAATGCGCCCTCTTTTTTTGAAACCTGCAACCGACGAGGAAAACCCATGTACAGTGCATCCGACCTTAAGAAAGGCCTGAAAATTGAGATCGACGGCGATCCCTGCGTAATCACCAACTTCGAGTTTTCCAAACCCGGGAAGGGGCAGGCGCTCTACCGCTGCAAAATCAAGAACCTCATCTCCGGAAACCAGTTTGATAAAACCTACCGCTCCGTCGAAAAGGTCAAGCGCTGCTCCCTGATGTCGCATGACTACACCTTCTCCTACATTGATGGCGCAGACTATGTCTTCTCCAACAACGAAACCTACGAGGAGGAGCGCCTCGGCGACGAGATCCTCGGCAACCTGAAAAACTTTATCGTCGACGACATGCGCGTGGAGATCCTCTTTCACAACGACCGCGCGCTCGACATCACCCTGCCAAACTTTGTGGAGATGGTCGTTTCCGAAACCGAGCCCGGCGCGCGCGGCGACACCGCCACCAACGTCATGAAGCCCGCCAAGCTCGAAAACGGCTACGAAATCAACGTCCCCATCTTCATCAACGAAGGCGATACCATCCGCATCGATACCCGCACCGGCACCTACGCCGACCGCGTTGCCAAGGGATAGGAGAATGCCGACCTCCGGCATAGCGCTGAGAGACGCCGTGATGCGCAGCATCAGGGCGTTTTTTCATGAACGCGGCTTTACCGAAGTCGAAACCCCGATCCGGGTGGCGGCACCCTGCTTGGAGTTGCACATCGATGCGGAACCCAGCGGCGACTGCTTCTTGCGCACCTCGCCGGAGCTTTTTCACAAGCGGCTGCTCGCCGCCGGGTACTCCAGAATCTTCGAGATCGGCAAGTGCTTCCGGCAAGGCGAGCGCGGGGCGTTGCACCATCCCGAATACACCATGCTCGAATGGTACCGCGCCGATGCCGACTACATGGACATCCTCGCCGACACCCAAGCGTTGCTTTCTGCCTTAGGTGTCAGTCCTATTATTTCATCATTTAGTCAAAAAAATGATGAAATAATAGGACTGACACCTCTGGGCGGGGATTGGAAAATCCTGTCGGTCTCCGAGGCGTTCGGCGAATTTGCCGGATGGGATCCCGTCGGAAACTACGACGAAGACCGCTTCGACATCGATCTCGTCGAAAAGGTCGAACCCGCCATCAAAAAGCTGGGCGGGGCGGTGGTGCTCAAGGACTACCCCGCCGAAGCCGCCGCACTCTCTCGCCGCAAGCCGGGCAATCCGCAGCTGGCCGAGCGGTGGGAACTCTACATCAACGGCATCGAGCTGGCCAACGCCTATTCCGAACTCACCGACCCCGCCGAACAGCGCCGCCGTTTCGAAGCCTGCGCCGCGCAGCGCAAGGCCATGGGCAAGACCGTCTACCCGCTCGACGAAGCCTTTCTCCAAACCTTGGAAAAAATGCCGCCTTCCGGCGGCGTCGCCCTCGGCGTCGACCGCCTGCTCATGCTCATTGCCGGTGCCGGTTCGCTCGACGCCGTCCTGCCGTTCAGGAATTCCTGAGAC
>WFRA01000251.1 GCA_015486775.1 Kiritimatiellales bacterium
CCGGGAAAAGCCGCTGAACAGGGGTAGGTCGGCCAGCTGCCCATCCTCAACGCGTACGAAGCCCTCCCCCTGCGCCGCCGCGTAGAAGTTGGTTGAGAAATCCGCCCGGATATGGGCGTTCCCGCCCAGCTTCCCCGAAAGGGTCGAGGAATGATCCGCTCCGAGAAAAACCAGAAAGCGGTGAAAATCGACATTGGAAAAGGTGAAGCTGGTTTCGTAGGGAAGGTTTTTCTTTCCGGGGTTCCATGCAAAGGAGAGCTTGCCCTCCCCCTTGCCGCCATAGAGGCCGAAGGCGGCATCTTCCACCGCAACGACCGGCCCCGTGCCGCGGACTTTCGCCGAAAAGCGGTCGAGTTCCGCAACGGGCAATCCAACCCGATCCGCCCGGATCGTTGCCAAAAAATCCGTCTTCTGCATGCTTTTCCAGTCGAAGACCCCCTTGGCCTCGGTGTGGACATTCCCCTCCACCCCGATGTGCTTCTCGAAGAGCTTGAGCTTGGGGTAAACCAGATCCTCGATGTCGGCGGGCTTCATGCCGCTGGCAATGTCGAAGGTGGCGGTTGAATGGTGGAAATCGAGCAAGACAGATCCCTTGGTGGAAGCGGTTCCCTGCATGGCGGCTAGGGGATCGAGCTTCACCTTCCCGTGCCGGTAGGTCTGGACCACGTCGATCGAATCGAAGGCCACCCCCTGGAACAGCGCGTTGGTTCCCTTGCCCGCGATATCGATGTAGAACGAATCCCGGTCGGGAATCACCATGCCCACCGCCACGTGTCCCACGGGCGGTTGGTCTTTGAAGGAAAAACGCTCGATAATATTGGTGGCGATCCGTATGGGCGAAAGCACCCCCACCAGAATATTCGGGTCGAGGCAGGCATCGACATCGACCCCGAACTCGCGCCGGTCGCCATCCCAGAAACAGCTTCCCCGGGCAAACCCGCCATGCATGGCGCTGCCGGTTTCGTCCGCGCGGCTCTCCTGTCCGGCAACCACCCCGTCCAGCTCCGAAAGGTCAAACCGGTTGTTTTCCCGCTTTATCCGCCCGGCCAGCGTCTCGATTCCAAGATCCTTGTAGGCCGCGCCATGGATGGAAAAAGTTCCTGCAAAATGGTTCCGGAGTTCCCCGGGAGGGGTAGGGCCAAAAGCGATTTTAAGTTGCGGGAGTTCGTCCATCCGCAATCCGATCTTGGCCAGGGCACCGCCCACCTTTTCCGGGAAGAGGCGCAGCATCCCCTTCTCCACAATGGTATTGGCCAGCGTCCCCACCGCCTTTTTGGAGTCGAAGGCGTAGGTTCCTTCCAGCCAGCACTCCTCATCCCCCAGCGCGACGCCAGCACGGTCGATCCGCAGCTCGGGATAGGTGTAGCTGCCGGAAAGCTCCGCCCCGGAAAAGGAGATCCCATGCACCGAGGGTGCCTCCGCCTTGCAGGAGAATGCAACCCGGCTCGCGGAATAGTCCGCCATGTCGAGCCGGAAATCGATATCCACCGTCGCCCCCCGGGGTAGCGAAAGGGCGGCCAGCTGCTTTTCCAAGGCCTGGAAGCGCCGGGCGTCCACGAAGACCGGAAGGATCGTTCTCTGCGGAGGCGCGGGCGGTTTCTTTTGCTCGCGCTCCCCCTTGAGAATCGTTCCGTTGACCGCAAAGCGCGACCCCAGCCACTGCATTTTTCCATTGGAGAGCACGACCCGGTCGGAACGGAACCCGAGCGAAGCACCCAGGTGCTCCGCATGCAGGCATGCGCTTCCCGGCGGGATCTCCACCCCCCAGGTCACCGATGGAACCATGTCAATCCCCTCCGCCTCGACATCCACGTTCCAATCGTTGGAAGCCGCATCCGGTGCCTTGCTGTTCCTGACCGAGAAAAAGAGATGATCGGAACGGAAAAGCGGCTTGAGATCGTCGGGGTGCATGCTGTAGTAGCGGACGTTGTCGGCCCGCCACCCGTTCAGGGTAAGGGTGATGCGATCCACCTCGACCGGGATGCCGGCGGCGTTGGCGCGCCGCACCACCGCGCGCAGTACCGGCCCGGGAACGCCGTGGATCCGGAGATAGAGAAAGGCCGCCAACGCAAGGATGACAAGGCAGGAAACTGCAACAACAACGACCCGGGAGGCATGGTAGGTGCCTCTAGTCAAACATCGGCTGAAGTGGGGCAGGTTCATTTATTCGGCATTCGGCACCCCCTTTGGCACCGTCAGTTCGGAAGAAAAGATCTTCACCAGGGGCTTGTCGAGAAGGAAGACGACATCGCGCCCTTTCACCATCGAATAGAACCCGGAATCGGTCTCCCGGCCCACCAGCAGGACTCGGCCGAGCCGGTTGGTTCCGTCGAGACCGATGTGCAGCGAAAGGAAGGGATCCTCTAGGCCGTAGGCGGAGAGGTCGGGGGGGTTGTAGGCGACATATTCCGGGGTCGAGACCGAGGAGATCCCGTCGAGCAGCTGCTCCACCGCCACCGAATCCGGCGGGGGCGATCCGGGCGGGGCGGAAACAAAGCCGCCCTCTTTCGAGCGCTCGATGGTCTGCGGCGGCCGGCCGGCGCGCTTCACCGAGACCTTGAGGATGTCGGCCTTGTCGATCTGCCAGATCTTCCGATCCTTGTAGCTGAGCGGGTCGAGGATGCTCTCGGGAACCAGCGGCAGGTTGATCTGGTAGCGTGCCGGTTTCCCGTTGCGGACAATATGGAGCCCATCTTTTTTTCCAAAGGTCGGAAGCACCCCGATGCGGTTAGTTTCGCCCAGCTCCGCCGAACCAAACTCCAGCATCCACTCCGGATCGGCCGCGGGGGCGGTTGGCGAGAAATCGACGATCACGGCCATGCTCCAGAGCTCCAGCAGGCGACCCACCGCCCGGGGATCGGCCTTCCATTCCACCGGGCGCATGACCATCCACTGCCCGGAAGCGGTGCGCGAAAGCACGAGCTCTTCGCCACCCCGGCGGATGGATATGGAGGAGATGGCCTTGGGCGGCAGCAGAAGCACCCGGACATCGCGGAGGGTGTCGAGCTTGACATCCAGCAGGGCGAGCACGTTGGTCCCGAGCGCGAAGACCGAGGTACCGTCGCCCCGGCGGGCATAGACAAATCCCGGAGAATCAGGGATGGGATCGCCCACCATCAACAGGCGCGAGGTGCCGTCGGCGCCGCCGAGGGCAATCTGGCGGGGTTCCCTCTGGAGCCCGTACGCCGTGAAGTCGGAGACGTTGTCGGCCACGAAGTGGTCGACGCGCAGCCGGTAGAGCTTCTTGAGATAGTCCTCCACGGCCTTGGCATCCGCCGGGCCGGCTACCGGCTGCTGGATGCTCCACCCCGCCGCGGGTTCCTTGAGGATCTGGATGAAGCCGCCCGGACCGCGAATCTCGACCCGCCGCACCCCGGGTGCCTCGCCGGAAAAGAGGGAGCGGTCGCGGAGCTGGTCGGAGCGGGTCGGGGCAAAATCCAGCAGGGTGTCCGAAATGGTGTAGATGTCCTCGCTCCCGGCGGGTTTTGCATAGAGCAGCTTGCCCAGCGGCACCTTGCGCCCCACCAGCCAGCTCCGGGTTCCCTTGTTGTCGGTGGCCGTGATCCGGAAGGCCGGTGCATCGAATCCATATTCCGAAGCGTCCAGACCGCGCATTTTCAGATGCTCGGCGGTGATGACCGCCGTCCCCTTGCCCAGCGAGTTGAGCCCAGACAGTAGGCGGTAGACCATGGCCACATCGGCGCGGCCCAGCCCGCCGTCCTCCCCCCCGGTCATCCAGACCCCGTTTTCCTTCGCGCACTCCACCACGGCGTTGGTGGATTCGAAGCGGAGCGAAACCAAGGAGGCGGCATCGAGGTCGAAGAGCCGCTCCCGATGGATTTTCCGGGACTGCGCCTTGGCGCGCCTGACCTCCTGGAGCGCGATGAAGGCACCCGTCAGGACAACGGCGGCAAGCAAGACCAAGGTGGAGCGGGTTTTGTTCATGGAAATATCCTATTTCCTCCGGCGGAACCACACCAGCAAGCCGGCAAGCACGGCAATAAACGGAATCCACACGACATTGAGCCAGAACAGCCGGTTGAGCTGGTGGCGGGTGAGGCTCAGCTTGACCTCCTCGATCGGCTTGGGCGCAATCGCCATCAGCGTCTCGCGGTCGATCAGCCAGTTGAGCGCGCTCATGAACAGATCCTGGTCGCCCCCGGCCAGGGCGCCGTTGCAGACAAAATCGGAATCGCCGAACACCACCATGCGCGACGGGCGGATCTGCACGTCAAGCGCCTTGCGGTCTGCGCCGCGCTCCACCGCCACGGCCAGCGGAATCGGCCCGCGCCGGTCGCCGGTGCCCTCGTCGTATTTGGCCGAGGTCTCCTTCACCTGGGTTTCCGACCAGCTCTTTTCGGAGGTCATGGCCAGCGGCACCACCACCGGGCGATCTTCGGCTTCGCCCTCCCGGCTCTCGACCTCCAGCGGTTCGACCGACCGTGGGAGGTGGAAGCGGGCGCCCGATCCATTCATGCGCAGGGTGATGGGATGCTCGTAGTAGGTGCGCACGTAGACATCGCTTCCCTGAAGCGTGTTTTGCGGATCGAGCACGAAGTCGTTGCGCAAGGCAACCCCCCACCGACGCAGCATCGAGTCGAGTCCGGTCTCCCGCAGCGCATCCAGCAGCAGCATCAGCCGACCGCTCCGACCGAGATACTCTTCGAGGAGCTCCACCTCGGCCTTGTCCAGGCGCTTCGTCGGCCCCATGACCACCACGGCGGCGGCATCCTCGGGAACCCGCTTCTCCTTCGTCAGGCTCAGTTCCCGGATCTCGATGTTGTCGTGGGAGATAATGGTTCCAATCTTTGAATATCCTGTAACGCGGTCGAAGTCGGTCACCCGCCCCTCGCCGTGGCCCACCAGGAAGTAGACGACGGGAGTTTTCCCCTGGACCAGCCCCTGGATGGCACTAGAAAAGGCCTGCTCGCCCTTGAAGGCGGAGATGACCGGCTCCTTGCGACCCTTGACCATGCGGGAATCGGCTAGGTCGGCCTGGTGTACGATCTTGCTTTTTCCGCCGAGATCGAACACCACCACCTGCGGTTCGGTCAGCCCGTATTTCTTGGCCAGCTTTTCCGTGCGCGCCAGGTCGCGGGTGGGATCGACCCACTCCACATGGATGTTGCGCGAGCGGTACTGGTATTCCTCGAGCAGGTTTTCGATTTCGGGGTAGAGCTTGTCCTTCTCCTGGAAAAAGACGGTCACGTCGATGCGCTGGTCGAGGGAATCGAGCAGGTTGAGCGTCTTTTCGGAGAGGGCATAGCGCTGGCGGTCGCTCCAGTTCCACCGGAGCGGGTTGCGCAGCGCAACGAAGTTGACCATCTGCACCAGCACAAAGGCCAGAAAGATGGCGGCCGCCAGATTCAGGTTGGAGAGGATGCGTTTCATTCAATCAGCTCCGCTTGGTTTCGACCACCCGGGTTGCAGCGAACAAGAACAGGGCGGTGTAGGAGAGGTAGAGCACGACGATCCGGCCATCCACAATGCCCCGGGAAAAATCGAGCAGGTGGGCGTAGGGCGAAAGATACTGCCCCACGATCCGGACATCCGGGTTCGGGGCGGTGTAGGCCATGAAGAGCGTCGAGAAAAAGAAGGCGGACAAAAGGGCAAATCCCGAGATGGCCGCAACGATCTGGTTGGAGGCCAGGCTCGACATCAGCAGTCCGATGGCCACATAGAGTCCCCCGACGAGCATGACGCCCAGCAGACCCGCGCGCATGGCCCCGAAGTCGGGAAACTGCACCTCGACCGGGGCGAGCTTTTGCTGGATGGCCGCATAGGCCACCGCCGGGATCCAAAGCACCGCATAGAAAACCAGCGCCCCGGCAAACTTGGCCGCCACCAGCTGCGCCGCCGTGAGCGGGGTGGTCAGCAGCGACTCCAGCGTCCCCAGCTTCCGCTCCTCCGCAAACAGCCGCATGGTGATGAGCGGAACCATGATCAGCAAGCTGAAGCTGATCAGCCCGCCAAACATTTGCTGCACCGCCA
>WFRA01000252.1 GCA_015486775.1 Kiritimatiellales bacterium
GAACTGCGCGGCGCGGTCTACACTCTCCAGCAAACCATCGAGGAATTTTGCTGATGAAGTTCGGACGAATAGGTCTTATTGGACTAACCGTAGCGATGGGTTCAACGACACTGGCTAACACGAACAGCCCCGTTTCGATGCTGGTCAATTCGCAGGGTTGGGCGCAGCACGATCTTTCGATCCGGGGAAGCAGTTACACCGGCGCAGGGATTTCAATCAACGGGCTCAACCTGAAGGTGCCCTACTCCGCGCACTTCAACTCCGAACTTCCAATGCCTGGAAACTGGCTCTCCGCCCCCGCCATTCGGCAAAACACATTGGCCTACACCACCGTACCGCAGGCTGACCGCCTGCAAACCGGCGCAGGGATCGGCACAAAGGAACACTACACCGCCAATCTCTCGGCCTTCGACTCGGGTGTGGGCGGATTCCTCGACTGGGAAAAGGCGCGGCACATCGACTACGACGCCAACGATCTCGATCGCTACGCGGGCGGCGTGCAGCTCCAGCACTTCATAAACGACTGGCAACTCGACCTGATTGGATCGGGGCAGAAAAAAACCTTCGGCGCGCAGGGATATTATGGCGCCCCCGCCAATCAATATGCCGAGCAGACCATCGAGGACGCACTGGTCTTTCTCGGGGCAACGCGCGGCGACTTGGACGACGCCTATTTCCGGGCAAGCGGTGCATGGCGGCAGTTTGATGATGAAATAATAGGACTGACCCCTCACGATGTACGCTCGCGCTTCGCAACGCTGGCGGTCGAGGGACGCACAATGGAGATCCAGAATATTGCGCTCAATCTGCGGGGCGACATCGAGAACGAACGGGTGGATGGAACCGCCAGCGGCGACCGGACGCGCGGCTCGGTGTTTCTTCTTCCGGAGGCGCGGTTTGAAAAAATAACGTTTAAGGCGGGATTGAATTCCGTTTTCCAGACCTCGGAATCCGCCGAGTTTCTTCCCATGGCAGGAATCGATTGGCTTGCGACGGACAACTCCACGCTCTACGCCTCCTATTCCGAAACCATCCAGCAGCCCGACTTCCAGACCCTGGAAAACAATCCCCTGCTCCAACAGCAAAAGGCGCAAAACTCCGAGCTGGGGTTCCGCCAGTTTGCCTCGGCCAGCCTCGACTGGCGGGCAGCGACATTTTTCCGGAGGTTGGAAAACGCCTCGGACTGGATCGGCGGAACTGCGACCGATCTAGGAACGCTGAATGTGGCGGGGCTGGAGGCGGAAATCGGGTTTTATCCATCGGAAAGGCTGGATCTGCACGCCTTCTACCAATGGGCGCACAAAGACAGTTCCCGCACCGATGGCCTCTACGAGCTCGACTATCCCGAGCACCTCATCAATGTTTCCGGGCATTGGAATTTTATGCCCGGCTTCCAGCTCTTCGGCGCACAAACCCTGCGCTGGCAAACTCAAAACGATGCCCGCTCCAGTAGCGACTTTGGTGCCAACGCCTCGCTCGGGATCCACTGGTTCCCGCGCTTTGCGCACCACATCCGCCTCTCGTTCCTGGTGGACAACCTGTGGGGCAGCAACTTCCAATCCATCCCCGGTCTGAAGCCACCCCCCACCACCCTCTCCACCGGAATCACCGCATCGTGGTAGTACCGCCGAAAAAAATCCAAATGAATTTGAACGTTTCCCCCCGGGGTGGTCAAAGACGGTACAACACACCCCATAACAAACAAGGTGTCCGTCTCCCCCTTTCGGGCATCTGTTTTGAGCAGCGCACGGTTTTTCTTCCCCTTTTCCGTGCGCTGTTTTTTTTGTTTTTGCCGATGGCTTGCTTTGCTTCCCGCGTTTCACGCATAGTGCCCACCTTGTTTAAATGGAGTCTGAGATGGGTTTTGAGAAGGGATCGTTGGGTTTCCGCATGTTTTTCGCGCAGCGGGATTTTGAGAAGGCGGATATCGAAAAGTTTGCGGCGGCGGCGTTTCCGCCACTCAACACGCTGGCGGAAGAGGAGATCCACGGCTGGGTGGCGGGACGCCACCTGCTCGACCGCAACATCGACGAGGAGACCGCCTATCTCGGCGGCTACCTGCGCCTCTCGCTGACACAGGCGAAAAAGACCGTCCCCACCTCCCTGCTCCAGGCCGAATGCGCCGTGGAAGAGATGGCCGTGATGGAGGCCGAGGAGAAGCAATACCTCAACCAGCAGGCGCGCAGCGCCATTAAAAAAGATGTCAAAGAGCGCCTGCTGCCCGACATGCCGCCGCAGCTCAAGGGCATCGACTTTGTCTTCGACGAGCGCTCCCACATGATCTACTCCACCGCCACCTCCGAAAAGCAGCTCGACGCCTTTGTGCTTTCGCTAATGCAGACCACCGGAGTGATTGCCGAGGTGGCCGACCCCGAAAGTATCGCCGCAAAGACCGAGGGGATCGACGTGGCCAACTGGGCGCCCGCCAGTTTTTCCGATGAGCTTGAAGACGGCATGGTCGACGGCACTGCCGGGCGCGAATTTTTGATGTGGCTCTGGTTCTGCTCCGAAAAACGCGGCGGGCTGGCCAACATTCCAGAGGTTGGAGAAATCGCCTACATGGTCGAAGGACCGCTTACTTTCGTGATGGAAGGCAAAGGCGCGCACGAAATCACCCTGCGCAAGGGCGAACCGATGCTCAGCCCCGAAACCAAGACCGCCCTGCTCAGCGGCAAAAAGCTCAAGAAGGCCAAGATCCAATTTGTGCGCGGCGAAGAGGCCTGGGCCTTTACGTTCGATGCCGACGACTTTGTTTTCCGCAGCCTCAAGCTGCCGCAGACCGAAACCTTCGACCGCGTCGGGAAATTCCAAGAACGCATGGTGCTGCTCGAAACCTTCCGGCAGATGTTTTTCCACCTCTTCCGCGAATTCGTGAAGGAGCGCGACGCTTCCAAGGATTGGAAAGAGACCAAGGTCGCCATGCGCAAGTGGGTCGCCGACCGCCCGACCACGGCGTAGGTTCTTTATCGTCTACGCTACCGAGCCAATTCCTTCTTGAGCAGGCGGACAAATTTTTCGGTGGGGCGATGCTCGGAACCCATCATACAGGCCTGGATCCAGTTGCGCTCGAGCAGATAGCGGCTGCGGTAGCTCACGAGCACGCCGCGAGCCTTGAGCGCATCCCCCACCGCCTCGGCCGAGTGGCTTTCCGGCAGGGCGATGGTGACGATGGAGGGCATGGCACAGGAGTCGGGCGCGAGGATCGGCGCGTCAATGGCAGCGAGCTTGCGGCGGATCGCGGTCGACCAGTCGCGCACGTTCTCGAAGCGTTTTTTCCAGTCGTGCGTATCGAGCGCGGCGAGTAGCGCGCGGACTAGGTTGGAGGAGATGGTGTACGGGATTCCGTCGCCCTCCTGGTAGATGCCGAGGTCGAGCACGCTGGGCAGGAAATCGGGCGCGGGGCGCAGGGCGTGGTTGTGAAAAACCATGGCGAGGCCGGCCATGGAGGCCAGCCCCTTACCGCTGGTTCCTGAGGCGAGGTAGATCCCGGAGAGATCGACCGGCACGGTTCCGATGGAGCCAATACAGTCCAGGCAGAGCCTGAGGCCGCGCCGGGCACACATTTCCTTGTACATTTCCAGATCGTTGAGCACGCCGGTGGAGGTTTCGCAGTGGGTTCCCCAGACCCACCCGATTCCGGGATTCGCCTTGAGTATCCTTTCGATTTCCAAGCGTTGGAAGGCCTGCCCTTCCGGGATTTCCAAGGTATGGAAAACCAGCTGCGCACCGTTGGCGTTCTTGACCAGACGGCGGCCAAATTCGCCGCTCACCAGAATCAAGCCGGGCTTGCCGAGCAGGGAGAGCTGGCCAGCGACGGCGTCGTTGGCCATGGTGCCGGAGCCCATCATGATTTCGGCATGCCGGACATTGAGCAGTCGGCAGAGAAGCGACCGCGCCCGCTGGAAATCCTCCACGAAAGCACTTCCCCGGTGCGAGCAGGGCTTGCTGTGGTAGACCTCCCGCACCTGCCGGGAACAATCGACAGGGCCGGGCAGGAAGTTGAAGGCCATGGTGTCGTCGTTGGCCAGCTCGGGGGTCTCCTTGGCGAAGGAGCGCGAACGGGTCTTGAGTTTTGCGTAGGCTTCAAGCGTGAGGTACATCGGCTGGTATTGCGCCTCTTCGGTGCCGACGAGCGGCCCGAAGGGAACGAAGCCAAGAAACTTGTAGAGCTTGGCCTGCCGGACGGTGCCAGAAATCACGGCGAGGTCGTGCCCGTTATCGATGGCGTGCTGAACTAGGGTGGCGATGAGCCCCTGCGAAATGCGGGTGTAGCGGTATTTTTCCTCCACGGCAAGCAGGCGGATTTCGCAGAGCGACCGATCCGGCGGCAGATAGGAGTCGAGGTTATCGAGTTTGTGGTCGAGCGAAAAGGGGCGCTTCCCACGAAAGGCGATCATCCCGGCCAGTTCCCGCTCCTCTTCATCGACGCAGACAATGTAGGTGTTTTCCGCGTGGTACTTGTCGACGAGCTTCCGGTCGTGGTTGGGATCGTGCTGGGGGATCTCCTCGACGAAGGTCTTGTAGTTGAGCGCATGAATGGCCTCGATTTCCCACGGCTGGTCGGCCGCCTTGAACATAAACTTGTCCAGCAAACCCATTGTCTATATCTCCCTTTCCCTTTGTGGCCATGCCTCGCCGAACGCCGCGCGGATGCGCCCGCGATGCGCGAAGAGAACCAACGCCGCCACCCCCGCCGATGCGGCGACCACATGGGCGGGCATTTCAAAAACATAGGCCAGCGGCGGCAGGAGCAAGAATGCCGCAAGCCCGCCCAGGATAAAGCCGCACCGGAAAACCATGAGCACCAGAGTCAGCCCCAGCAGCAAAAGGGCGATCCAGGGGTCGAAGGCCAAGTAGGCACCGATGGCGGTGGCGATGCCCCGGCCACCGCGGAACCGGAGCGGCAGCGGCCAGATATGGCCGGCCACCACCGCAACCACCACCCCGGCAACCACTGGTTCGGCCATTCCGAACCTGCGGGCAAGCAAGACGGCAAACAACCCCTTGAGCGAATCGCCCAGCAGCGTGGCGACAAAGCCGGAGCGGCCAAGCACGCGGCCCGCATTGCGCGCGCCGACACCCCCGCTACCCTGCTCGCGCACGTCCAGCCTAGTCTTGAAACGGACTAAATAATAGCCCGTGCAAAGCCCGCCCAGAAGGTAGGCCAGCACTATGCAAATGATCTCCCTAACCGCCATGCATCTTCCCTTCGGCACTCGAATAACCGCCCCAGACTAGCAGAATGGAGATCCAACTCAACACCCCATTTGACAGAGATCCGCAATCTCGCTCCAACGTCTCCCTTTTCCCTAATTCCGAGGATCGCGCCCTTCAGCCAAGCAATCAACCTAGCAAACGCAGTTGAACTACAGATAAACGCAGGTACGAGGAACTTTCCTCGACTGGTTTCTCATCCTATCTACGACAACCAACCCGCGCAGCATCGCAACCGCGGATTACCCTATCGGAGAATCGGGACCGTGCGAAGCTCCTGGATGGTGCCACCGGTGTGCATCCAGTAGAGGGGGGCGTTGCCGCTCCGCTCCGGAAGTACCAGGATGTGATCGCCGGAGACTCCGTTTCCAGCCTCTGGAAGTCCCAGCACGGCGCGGGCGTTGGGGATTTCGTCGATCAGGGGCGGGGCGTCGGTCCCTGCGAGGATGCGAACGCCGTCCAGTTCCCCGTCGAAGGTGCGCGTTCCCCAGTTTTGCGAATCGCCCACGCGCATTTGGTTCCCTCCGGTAAAGAATTCCAGGTCGACCTGATCGGCGGTGTCGACCAGCTGTCCGTCGAGGTAGAGCTCCACGCGGTCGGTCGCGGCACCGTCGTCGCCTTGGTCAAAGACCTTGAGCATGGCGTGGTACCACCGTCCGATGGCCAGGGCATTGGTGCATGCCACGTTGGCGGTGGCGAAGGTCGATCCGCCCTTGCGGACGAAGCCCTCCAGATGGAGTTCGTCGCCGTTGCGCACCAGGTAGAGCGACCCGTTGATGTGCGAGTTGTACCAGCAAAAGATGCCCCGGCGGGTGTCGGCACCATTGCTTTCCTGGGCGGGTAGGGAGGCGGCATCGAAGAAGGCTTCGATGGTGTATGATCCCGACGGGGCGGAGAAGCCGGTGCTGTCGTCGAGCTGGAAATATTCGTTGTTGGCGTGCGACAGGTGCGCGGCCTGTTCGTCGTCGATGCTTCCGTCGCCGTCGAAGTCGAACGGGGACTGCACGAAGCCGATGGTGGAGGTGGAGGCCACCAGTTGGCCGTCGGGACTGAAGCCCGAGTTCTCCAGCTCCATGCGCGGCTGGAATTCGTAGGCGAAGGAGGCGCGTCCGTCGCCCCGGCGGAAGTAGCCGTCCGGACCGAGGCCATGCACAAAGAGGCCAGAGGCCATGGCGCGCGCCTGCTCGGCCAGCACGGAGTGGGATTGCGTCTTGAAGGCGTTCGTGAGCGTCTGGTCGAAATACGAAACGGGATAGAGCCCGTCCGTCGCCGTTGCCGCGGCAACCGCCAGTTCGTCGCCGTCGCCCGTGTCGCCGTCGAACTCCCCGGCGGCGAAGGTTTTCCAGGAACCGGAAGCTCCCGTTTTGAAGGGCGACGAGGAGCCGGATTCGTAGAGCTGGATGGAGGAGGAATAGAGGGCGGCCAGCTCGTTCCCGTCGGACGGGTTCCCGTCGAAGTCACCCAGCTGGATGGCCAGCGGCGTAGCGGAAAGGGTGCAGAAGGCGGACTCGGAACCGGTCGAGGGCGTTATCCGGTCGACGGTTGTCCCCCGGGCGACCGCCAGCGAGACATATCCCGATCCCGCCGACCGCTCGGCGGCCAGATCCGTGACGGGATTGGTTGCAGTTGTTTGGTTGGTGACGGCGGCTTCCGCCCAGCCCCGCCGGAAAATGTAGACGGGATATTTCCCGTCCTGCGCGGCAGAGTGCACGGCGGCGACTTCGGCCTCCCCGTCGATGTGGATCCAGCCC
>WFRA01000253.1 GCA_015486775.1 Kiritimatiellales bacterium
GGTCCGAGAGCGGCATGGTGCCGTGGTATTGATATTCAAACATATGCCCGGCCCGTTCAAGGAAGTTCCGCTGCATGATGTAGTCGATGTGCGATGGCCTTTCGATGACGCTCTTCATGGTACCGTCGCCCACCAAGGTCTGGATCTCGGCAGTGTCCGGTTGCGCGTTGAAGTCGCCCACCAAAACGATGGGGAGATCCGAAGGGAAGGCCTGGATGAAGCTCTTGAGATCCACCGTTGCGTTTTCCCGGCGAAGGCTCTCGTGGGGATCGAGGTGGGTGGCGATCGCCACAAACTCCCGCCCTGTTCCAATGTGCCTGAGCTTTATCCAGGTGATGGAGCGCTCGGAAAAAAAGTTGAGTCCATCGCCCTCGTAGAGCGCCTGCTGGCCGCCGTCGAGTTTCTCGAAAAGGCTCGATTTGTAGTAGAGGGCATTTTGCCAGTGGCGGCCCTGGAGTCCATCCGGCAGCACGGTGTCCGAGGTTCCCCGCACCTGTATCCCGAGGTTGGAAGCCGGGAAGGCGGTGTAGCCGCCGCTGCCCAGCTGCGCCTGGAGATAGTCGGCCATGTCGCGGTAGCGGATCTCTTCGAGCCCGATGAGATCCGGGGCGGCATTCGTGAGCGCATCGACAATCCAGGGCTTTCGCACATCCCACTCCTCGTACCCGGGCGTGGTGATGCCCAGAATGTTGTAGTCGGCGACATCCAGCTCCAAAACGCCATCGACCACCAGCCGGACAAACTGCTGTTCTTTTCCATCCATTGGAATACGGTTGGTTACGGCGCTGAACTCGGCATCGATGGCGCCGGTTCCAACCACCGCGTAGCCTGCGTTTGTCCAGACATTGGAAATCAGGTTGGTGCTTGTTTCAATGTAGTAGGAGATCAGGCTGTCGCCGGCATCGGTCCGCTTGGGATAGACATAGAGCATCGAATTGCTTTCGCTACCCACGCCCGCTTCGAAGGTGGGGGCAATCCCCCAGTCGGCGGAGTTGGTGGGATCGCCACCGAGGGCGAACTCGGCCTGGTTGATGTAGCCATCCCCATCCGGATCTGCGGTGGATTCTGCGGCGGAGCCGCCCAGACCATAGCCGAGCGTCCACATTTCGAGCGGGCTTCCAAGCACACTCACTTGCAGCATTTTTCCGCCGTCCTTGTCGACGATCCGCCACTCGAAGTCGGCCTCGTTGCTCACATCGGAAAAAACCATGCCGTCGGTCAGGAAGCCGGTGGCCGACCAGAGCACGTCGTAGGTAGCGCCCGGAACGGCGGCAAACCCGGGCAGGGTGCCGACCTCGAAGGTGGCGGAGCGCAGCTCGACCGAGGTTCCCCCGGTTACCCGCACCAGCGAGGAGCCGCCGCCATCGAGCTTCACCCGGAACGTCTCGCCATAGAGGTACATGGCCGGCATGTCGATCTGGCTTGCCCCCGAGCCGGACACCTCGAAGGTTCCGCCGTTCCCGTAGAGGAAGGACGAGAGGTGGAGGCTTCCGCCGGAGATGGAATAGAGGCCATGCCGGCCGAGCGACACCTTGCCCAGCGCAACGGTTCCGCCCGACTGGTGGAACGCGCCATATCCCTCCTGTCCCACCAGCGTCTCCGACGCGGTATGCACAAAGCTGCCGGCATCGACGTTCACGATGCCGGTCGCGCCCAAGAGCTTGCCCAGGACAAAATCGCCCGACGCGCTGTTGGTGAAGGTGCCGCCGGTCTGGTTGAAGGTGAAGGTGGAGCCTCCGCCATAGCCGAAATAATAGTTGCCGCCTTCCGCCACGAGCGAGCCGCCGGAAAAATTGTAGACGCTCTCCCCGTCGCCCCAGCCAAAGAAATTGTAGTCGCTGCCGCCCAGCAGGCGCACATTTCCGGCAAGCTGGTTGATGGTGGCCGTGTCGCCCGGCTGGCCGTCCGTTCCCATCCAGACATTTTGCCGGACGGTCAGGTCGCCGCCAATGTTCAGGGTTGCATTCGCCCCGACCGACAGCCGAGCCACCGACCCGTCCGGTCGAGAGGCGGCGGCGAGATTCAGGGTACCGCCTTCGACATAAGCATCCCCACCGTTCCAATCGGGGGATGTGCTACCGCCGGTATTCAGCGGGTTGTCGACCACCCAGCCGGGGATGCCCCACTTGCCGGAGGAATCCGTCCAACTGGCGGAATCCATCCAGTTGCCCGTTCCGTTCCAAACCACGGCGTTGGTCTTGGAGCCAACCATCTCCAATTGGAGAACCTTGCCGCCGTTCTTGGAAACGACGCTCCAGTCAAATTCCGTCTGGCTTCGGTTGGTAAAAACCATGTCGTCGGTGGTCAGCAGTTCCGCCGACCAAACCAGATCGTAGATCGCACCCTCGACCGCATTGAAGCCCGGCAGTGTATCGACCGTAACGGTTCCGTTGAGGATGGCGTCGTTCATCCAGCTATCGGAAGCGGTGCCCACCGCCTCGACCAGCGTACTTCCCCCCGAGTCCAACTGGAAATTGATCGTGGTTCCCGGA
>WFRA01000254.1 GCA_015486775.1 Kiritimatiellales bacterium
CCCGCACACCGCGCAGCAGGTCAAGGAACTCGAATTCAACGGATAAGCAGGGAAATCTACCATGGCTAAAAAAGATACTTTGGAAATGGCGGCAACCGGCCGCAGAAAAACCTCGATCGCACGCGTCCGCATGGTCGAAGGCGACGGGACAATCACCGTCAACGGAGTGGAGGCAAACAGCTACTTCCAGACCGCGATGCAACAGGAACTGCTCAAGAAGCCGTTCGAGGCCGCAGGCGTTGCCGGCAAGTACCGCGTGATCGCCACCGTCAAGGGCGGCGGGAAATCCGGGCAGTGCGGCGCGGTGGTGCACGGGGTTGCCCGCGCACTGGCCAACTCCGACGAAGAGTTGCGCGATGTCCTGAAAAAAGCGGGATTCCTCACCCGCGATGCCCGCGTGAAAGAGCGCAAGAAGCCGGGTCAGCCGGGTGCGCGCAAGCGGTTCCAGTTCTCCAAGCGTTAATCGCTGGGCAACGCCGTTGCAAAAGCCTCCCGAATTCGGGGGGCTTTTTTTGTTTTCCATCTTCTGTAAAACCGTTCTAATTGTGCTTCCATCCCTTGGAAAAAGGAGGGGATAATGTATTCAGAAATACACATGCCGAAAGGCTTTAAATGTGCGGGGATCTCCGCAGGGATCAAGGCCGATGGTAGCAAGGATATGGCACTGGTTTTTTCCGAACTTCCGGCCTCCGCCGCGGGAGTGTTTACCACCAACCAGGTTTGCGCGGCGCCAGTGAAGGTTTGCCGCGAGCATCTCCGCCACGGGGTGGCGCGCGCGATCGTGATGAATTCCGGGATTGCCAACGCCTGCACGGGGTCGGCAGGCATGGTGGCTGCAAAGGATATGGCGGCGGAGAGCGCCAAAATGATCGGATGCGAGCCGCAGGAGATTTTTATCTGCTCCACGGGGCGGATTGGCCCGCAATTGCCGCTGAATAAAATTGTTCCAGGCATTGGAAAACTTTTCGACTCCGCCCTGGTGAGCCACGTACACGAAACCGCCGAGGCGATGATGACCACCGACACGCGCCCCAAGGTTTCTGTGGCCGAGCTGCAAATCGAAGGCAAGACCGTGAAGATTGTCGGCTTTGCCAAAGGCGCGGGAATGATTGAGCCGAACATGGCCACAATGCTTTCGTTTATCACCACCGATGCCGCCGTGGAACAGCACGCCTTTCAAGCGGCTCTGAAACGGGCGGTTGATCTGAGCTTTAACCGGATCTCCATCGATGGCGACCAAAGCACGAACGATACGGTGCTGGCGCTCGCCAACGGCGCGGCGGGCAACCAGCCGCTCGGCGAAACTTCCAAGGATTGGAAACCGTTTTTCCAAGCTCTGGAAAAAGTCTGCTTTGAGCTGGCGATGATGATTGTCCACGATGGCGAAGGGGCGGACAAATTCGTGACGGTGAATGTTTCCAGCGCCCAGTCGGACGGGGAGGCCAATCTCGCCGCGCGGTCGGTGGCGAACTCCCTGCTGAACAAGACGGCCTGGGCGGGGGAATATCCCAACTGGGGGCGGATCATGGATTCGGTGGGCTACTCCAAGGCGAAGGTCGACGAAAATAAGATTTCGATCTGCTACGATGATGTGCTTGCGGTTGCCAACGGCATGCGGACGGAAGTTGAGCAGGAGGCGTTGATTAAGGTGGTGTCGCAGACCGATTTTGCTATAAACATCGACCTGCATCTCGGGGAGGGGACGGCTACGGTCTACACCTGCAACTGTACCGAGGAATATGTGCGGATTAATGTAACGTAGACGAGTGCTTCCAGCCTCGTTGCGAATGCACGAAAAACAGGAAATGATTGATGGAAACCGTCTACATCGAAACCAGCGTGGTGAGCTATTTGACGGCTCGGCCAAGCCGGGATCTTGTGGTGGCCGCGCATCAGCAGATCACGCGCGAGTGGTGGGACAATGTTTTGTTTAGGAAATTCGAAGCCCTTGTGTCGGAGGCCGTAATGAACGAAGCGGAACGGGGTGATTCGGGTGCCGCCCGGTTGCGGTTGTCTGCATTAAAAGGGATTAAGTGGCTGGAGTTGACCGATGAGGTCAAGGTGTTGGCCAAAATTTACCGAGACATTTTAAACCTCCCTGTTTCCGCCGAACTGGATGCGGTGCATTTGGCAGTTTCCGTTGTTCATGGCGTGGATTATTTGGTTTCGTGGAATTGTCGGCACATTGCGAGCGGACATGTTATAAAGCGGGTTCAGTTGGAAAATCTGAAGCTGGGATTGACGACTCCGGTTATTTGCACGCCGGAAGAGCTGTTGGAGGGGTAGGTATGTGGGAAGACCCTATTGTTGCCGAGGTCAGAAAAGCCAGGGAAGAGTTGTACAAGGAACATGGATGTTCCATGGATGCCCTTTTCGAACATTTCAAAAAGACCCAAGCCAAGCATGTATCGGGGAATGGTCGCTATGCTTGTGACGGTGTAGTCGGGAAGGTGGCAGAAGATTCCCCGGAATACAAAACAGGAAGCGATTGATGGAAAAATTTATTGAGAAGGCATCGGTGCTGATCGAGGCGTTGCCCTATATCCAGCAGTTCCGCGGCGAGACCGTGGTGGTGAAGCTGGGCGGCAGTATTATGGAGACGGAGGAGGGCTATCGCCGGATCATGCAGGATATTGCATTCATGGAGTGCGTCGGGTTGCGCCCCGTGGTGGTGCATGGCGGCGGCAAGGCGATCTCGCGGGCGATGAAGGCGGAGGGCATTGCCCCCAACTTTGTGCAGGGGCTGCGCGTGACCGACGAGGCGACGATCCGCGTGGTGGAGCAGGTGCTCAACCATGGGGTGAATCCGCATCTGGCCGGAATTATCCAGGCGTTTCACAGCAAGGCGCGCGGCATCCACGGCGAGGATATTATCCGGGTCGATAAAATGGAGGGCACCGATCCCGAAACGGGCGAGACGCTCGACTGGGGCTATGTCGGGCAAGTGGTTCAAGTGGACGTGGAACCCGTCCGCGCCTATCTGCGTTCAGACATTGTCCCGGTGATCACCCCGCTGGGAAAGGGACCGGATGGCAAGCTATACAATATTAATGCCGACGATGCCGCCACGGCGATCGCCTGTGCGCTCAATGCCCGCAAGCTGGTTTTCCTGACGGACGTGCCCGGCCTATTGCTTGATCCGGAAGACAAGTCGACGCTCATTTCGTCGTTGCATCTGGACGAGGTGGACGAGTTGATCGAACGCGGCGTGATCTCTGGTGGGATGCTACCAAAAATCAACGGCATGGTGGGCGCGGTGAAATCGGGGATTCGGAAGGCGCACATCATCGACTCTTCGCTACCGCACTCGCTCCTGCTGGAGCTGTTCACAACCGAAGGCGTGGGAACGGAGATTACGAAATAGAAGAACAAAATTTGAAATCTGAAACGGGAAACTTGAAATGAAAACTGGGGAAATTGCCAAATTACAAAAAGAGTATCTGATCCCAACCTATGCGCCAGAACTTGCGCTGGTGGAGGGTTCGGGCACCAGCGTGTGGGATGCGGACGGGAACGAATACCTGGATTTTATCTCGGGTATCGCCGTACTCAATATTGGCCACTGCCACCCAAAGATGGTGCGTGCGGTGCAGGATCAGGTGGGGACGCTGGTGCATGTTTCCAACCTTTATTACAACGAAAAGCAACCGCTTTTGGCCAAGGCATTGGCCGAACATTCCGGCCTGCCGGGCGCAAAATGTTTTTTTTGCAACTCGGGAGCGGAGGCCAACGAAGGGTTGATTAAGCTGGCGCGGCTCTGGGGTAGCGATAAGGGGAAATACGAAATCGTCACCATGCGGCAGTCGTTCCATGGCCGGACGCTCGCCACGCTGACCGCCACCGGGCAGGAAAAAGTGCAGACCGGATTCGCTCCGCTGCCGAGCGGGTTTGCCTACGCCAACTTCAACGACCTCCGGTCGATCGAGGAGGCCATCACCCCCCATACCGCCGCCGTGCTCGTCGAGGCGCTGCAAGGCGAGGGCGGCGTGATTCCCGCCGAGCCGGAATTCCTTTCCAACCTTCGGAAGCTTTGCGACGAACGGGGCATCCTGCTGCTGTGCGACGAAGTGCAGGCAGGGATGGGTCGGACGGGAAGGTGGTTTGGATTTCAGAACTATGACGTGCTGCCCGATGCCTTCTCGCTGGCGAAAGGGCTTGGCAACGGCTTCCCCATCGGCGCGATCGTCGCGGGCGAATCGCTGGCGGATGTCTTCCAGCCCGGCCACCACGCCACCACCTTTGGCGGAACGCCGCTGGCCTGCGCCGCCGCGCTGGCCGTGATTGAGGTGATCGAAGAGGAGGAGCTGCTCGCCAATACCATGATGATGGGCGCCTACCTCGTGGAAGGGCTTTGCGAAATTGCCGCAAAACACAAAAAATGGATCTCCGAGGTGCGCGGCATCGGGCTGTTACTGGGGCTGGTGCTGGATGTCCCCGCCCTGCCCTTACAGAAAAAATTACAGGAAAAAGGGATGCTCTCGCTGGCCACTGCGGGTAATATCCTTCGTTTGCTACCTCCGCTGAACGTCTCGCAAAAAGAGATCGACCTGGCGCTTGGGCTCGTCGCCGAAGCCTGCGAAGAGCTGCACGAAGAGATGGCGGCACAGTCGCCCAATCCGTGCGAATGCGGCATGGGACAATGATAGGGTGGATAAAGCCCTATGGAGGTGATTGATCATGAACAAGAGATTTGATTGCGTGGAGATGAAAAATGAGATTCAACGAAAGCGCCAGAGCGAGTATGAAGGGTTGTCGTTGGAGGAACGAACGGATCTGATGCATGGACGAATCAATGGCGACCCGATTCTTGGTTCGGCATATAGGAATTTACTTGAACGGGATGAATGCCGTCATTTGATGGTTGCGGAAGACACTCCTAAATATAAAACTCGGAATGGTTAGGCTCGTAATTTCCCACAAGGAAATGGGGTTGGGATTTTAATGAAAAAAACGGAGCTCAATGCTTCGTCTACAAGGAGAAATAGAAAATGTCATATGATCTAACAGGAAAGGTTAAGCTGGTGCAGGACGCGAAAACCATTAGCGACCGGTTTACCGTCCGCGAGTTCGTGGTAACGGTCGAGGATGGAAAATATCCGCAGGACATTGTCCTGCAATTTGTGAACGACAAGGTAAGCCTGCTGGACAGTGTCCAGGAGGGCCAGGAGGTGACGGTTTCGTTCGATATCCGCGGGCGCGAATACAACGGCCGCTACTTCAACAACTTGAATGCGTGGAAACTTCAGGTGGGCGAAGGGGCCGCTCCAGCCGCCGCTCCAGCCAGTGCCCCAGCCGCTGGCGAAAAGCCGCCGGTCGCCGACAAGGATGTCCCGGCCGACTTCGACGAATACGAAGACGATATTCCGTTTTAGCGGATCGGGGAGCCCCCATGGCAATAGGACGCGAAAGCCTGCCGGATCTGGTGGACAGCTTCGGCCGCACGGCGGATTCCGAGTTTGATTTCGGTGCGTTGATGGACTTTTTGGAGGAACGGCTCGGGCGCGTGGACGAAGCCGAGGCCTACGATCTTGTCCGCGGTTCGAGCTATATTTTCGAGATCTGGAAAACATCGTCCCAGATGTCGTTTTTGCCACGCCGCATGTTTTTCCAAGGTGCGGAATTCCGCATCGTCCCCTCCCGGGAAGAAGTGGAGGGGGGCTTCCTTTTTCCGGGGCACCGTTTCATGCCGTTTGTTTCGCGGGAGGTTTTCCCCGGCGACTTCTGGCTTGTGCTGCCCGACGGCTCCGCCCCGCATGTGCGGCGCATAGACCTGCCCGTCCAGTCGGCAACGGAATCGCTTTCCTTCTTCGGGGAGAGGGAAGCCTCGGAATACCTGGCCTCCGACGACCCTGCGAACGAAAGCGCTGGCGGCTCGGTCTCCGTAACCACCTACGATCTGCGGGATTTTTATGCCGAAAACAGCTTCAAGCCGGGCGATGCGCTCATGGTGCGGGTGCTCGACTGGCTGCAGGGGGTCTTTGCCATTTCCTATTTTCCCGCCAACCAACCTGCGGATGCTGTGGACGTTCAAGACTGGACCATGGCGATGCGCGCGGGTTTCTACCGCATGCAGGTCGAACTGGGCGCCGAGGGCGACTGCTACGAACAACTGGCCATCACCCTGTTGCTGGCACAGGAAAGCGGAATATTTCCGGTCATGAAAACCCCGCCCCAATCCATTTCCGGTTTCATCCAGGCACAGGATGATATCGTGGTCGATGCCTTGGACGGCCGCGCCATATTTTACATATCTAACGAGGATATTTCCATGAACGAATACGATGATTTGAGGGGACCGCTCGACATTATTTTCAAAGAGCTGGGACTTTCCCTCTCCGAAGCCGATGTCGGTGCCTATATGCGCGATGCCCTCTTCCATGGACTGGAAGATTCCGATGCCGTGCTCGCCCGCGTGCTTGACGGGCGTTCGCTCATCTTCAAGTCGGCCGACGACCAGGAGGATTTCCACCAGCTCTGGGATGAGCTATGGGAAGATGTGCTCGCAATCTACTCCCCCAGCAACGACCCCTTTGGGGAAACCCGCTCCCGATTGTTGGAACTAAACGACCGCTGCCACGCCATCCTCCGCAAGCTCGATGCGCAAAACCTCGCTCCAGAAGAGCTGGAGAAGGATCCGGTCGTTAAGGAATTCAACCAGCTCGCTCCCATGGTTCCCGGCGTGCTGGTATTGCTCAACGTCAACAACCTGATCCCGCATCCGTCGGACGGGTCGCTGGAAAAAATCCTTGCCCCCCTTTTCGGCCAGCTCCCGGCCATCCTGGAAAAACTGGAAGAGAAATAGCCCAAAGCGTCTTTCGTTGTTGATTGGCGCAGGCAATGTCGGTAGAAAACCCGTTTCCAAAGAGTGGAACCCCATAAGAGGAATTTTATCATGAAAGTTGTACTTGCCTATTCCGGTGGCCTCGACACCACCGTCCTGCTGACCTGGCTACAGGAAAAATACGATGCCGAAGTCATCTGCTACTGCGCCAACGTCGGCCAGGAAGAGGAACTCGACGGCCTCGAAGAGAAGGCGCTCAAGCACGGTGCCGTCAAGTGCTACGTCGACGATGTGCAGGAAGAGTTCGCCCGCGACTACATCTATCCGATGATGCAGGCCAACGCCATCTACGAAGGCACCTACCTGCTCGGCACCTCCATCGCCCGCCCGCTCATCGCCAAGCGAATGATCGACATCGCCAACGCCGAAGGTGCCGAAGCCATCTGCCACGGTGCCACCGGCAAGGGCAACGATCAGGTTCGCTTCGAGCTCACCGCCTACGCCCTCAAGCCCGATGTCAAGGTGATCGCCCCCTGGCGCATGCCCGAAGACTTCCCCTTCGAGGGCCGCTCCGACATGATCCAATATCTGGAAAAGCGCGGCATCCCCACCACCGTCTCCGCCGCCAAACCCTACAGCATGGATCGCAACATGCTGCACATCAGCTTCGAGGGCGGCATCCTCGAAGACCCGTGGAACGAGCCGGATGAAAATATGTGGTGCATGACCAAGCCGCTATCTCAGGCCGCAGACGAGCCCGAAACCATCGAAGTCAGCTTCGAGAAAGGTATCCCCGTTGCCGTCAACGGCGAAAAGCTCAGCCCCGCCGCGCTGCTCAAAAAGCTCAACGCGCTCGGTTGCGAGCATGCCGTCGGCCGCATCGATATTGTCGAAAACCGCTTCACCGGCATGAAAGACCGCGGCGTGTACGAAACCCCCGGCGGCACCATCCTCCACCATGCGCACCGCGCGCTGGAATCGCTCACCATGGATCGCGAAACCATGCACCTGCGCGACTCGCTCATCCCCAAATATGCCGAGCTCGTCTACAACGGCTACTGGTTTGCTCCCGAGCGCGAAATGCTTCAGGCCGCAATTTCCCAAAGCCAGGAAACCGCCACCGGCGACGTGCGACTCAAGCTCTTCAAAGGCGGGATACACGTCTGCGGGCGCCGCTCGCCCTACTCGCTCTACAGCCCTGAGCTCGTCAGCTTCGACGAAGCCGGCGGCTACGATCAGTCCGATGCCACCGGCTTCATCAAAATCAATGCCCTGCGCCTGCGCGTCGGTGCCACAATGAAGGCAAAGCAG
Source organism: Kiritimatiellales bacterium (assembly GCA_015486775.1). Lineage (GTDB taxonomy): Bacteria > Verrucomicrobiota > Kiritimatiellia > Kiritimatiellales > Pontiellaceae > Pontiella. The sequence goes on from WFRA01000254.1 coordinate 8,093, forward strand.
TAAAACGATCCTGCCGACTTCGGTGTATCCAGAGCATTCCCTATCCCACCGCTCTTGGCCGCATGGATCGAGTAGCCGAGGGAGGTTGCCCTTCCTCAGCTCTCACACCACCTTTCTAGTACCCACAAGTCTCATAACTGATTAGCCAAGCACCAGCCCTCGGTTAGATCCGTCAGCCGTTTCCACCCTCGCCATAGTGCGAGTCTCCCTGTCCCTTCCTGTTCATTCGGTTCGGTCTTTCGTCCGTCGTCGCGGCGGACTACTATGGCCTCGGCTGACTCCTCGCTGCCCCTCTCGCCGCCTCTCGACGGCGATAGCCAATGGCAGACAACGAGGTCTCCCCGGGTAATGCGCACCTGCCTTCACACTTATGCCTGCCGCATATACGCCCATGGTCTTCCGTACAGGTATGTGACTTTGGAGATAGTGGACTCCTCATCTGCCATGGATCGCCTCATATGCGGTTCCTGTTCGTCAGGCCAGTGCTTTGCCTTCGACTTCCTTCCCACGCAACCTCACAGTTACGCAGTTGCCGTTCGGCTAACAGTTCCCCCTGTCGGGTCTGTAGAGGACTTTCACCTCCAAGCAG
>WFRA01000255.1 GCA_015486775.1 Kiritimatiellales bacterium
AGATAATTCCCGAAGGAAATAGTGCCAAAGGCACGGTTCGGCAACAAAGTGGTTCAAATAATTTTCCTTCACGCATTGCAGACGAAGAATTGAAGCAGAACGATTCGATGCAAAATCCTGGTTCCAAACGTCCCGCCCCATTTTGCATGGAATCATTTTGCAAACCCCCTCGCCTGCCATGCTGGAGGAACGGAGGCGGATGATCCGCGCCGATGCGCGGTTTGTCCATCTGGATTTGGAGGTTTCCAGGGATTGGAAGCGCTCACGGAATCCTAACACTTTGGAAGTTGCCCGGCGTCGCGAAATAGCCGAGATTGGGGACATGGAAAGAAAGAAAATACTTGTGGTCGAGGACGAGGTGCCCATCCAAGAGCTGCTGCGCTTCAATCTGGAGCGGCGGAACCACCGCGTGGAGGTGGTCGGCACTGGCGAGGCGGCACTCGGTGCCGTCGGCGCGTTCCGTCCGGATCTGGTTCTGCTCGACATCATGCTACCGGGCACGGACGGACTGGAGGTCTGCAAGCAGATCAAGACCAACCCCGAGACCCGCCGCATTCCCGTTATCATGCTCACTGCTCTGGGCGAGGAGGCCGACATCGTGGCCGGACTGGAGTTGGGTGCCGACGACTATGTGACCAAGCCCTTCAGCCCGCGCGTGCTACTTGCCCGGGTGAAGGCCGCGCTACGGCGGACGGAACCGGCACCCCAGGCAGGGGCGGAGGAGCTGCTGCGAATCCACAATATCGCGATTGATCCCGCACGCTATAAGGTGGCGGTCGATGGACGGGAAATCGCCCTGACCTCCACCGAGTTCAAGGTGCTGCAGCTTCTGGCCGGCCAGCCCGGCCGGGTCTTCACCCGCTACCAGATTGTCGACGGCGTCCATGGCGAAGACTATCCCGTGACCGACCGCTCGGTGGATGTGCAGATTGTCGGCCTGCGCAAGAAGTTGGGCGAAGCTGGGCACTTCGTCGAAACCGTGCGGGGTATCGGCTACCGCCTCAGGGAGGAAGAGGGCGAATGAAAAAGACCCATCTCTTCTGGCAGCTTTTCCCCTCCTACTGGGCACTAACGGTCGTATCCATCCTCGCCGTGGCCATCTATGCCTTCCACGCCTCCTCGGCCCTCTATTTCCAGACCCTGGAAAACGATCTCTCCAGCCGCGCAAAGCTGATGGCCAACCAGATTCAGGCGGACGGCGGCACCGATCCGGACGCGCTCTGCAAGGCGATGGGCCGGGCGGTCGCCACCCGCTTCACCCTCATTGCGCCCGACGGCACGGTGCTGGCCGATTCCAGCAAGGCTCCGTCCACGATGGAAAACCACGCGGGGCGACCGGAGGTGCGCCAGGCACTGGCCGGAAAGACCGGCACCGCCCGCCGCTACAGCCGGACGCTGGGCAAAAAGATGATGTATGTGGCCGTGCCAGTCCGCAACGGCGACCGGAAAATCGACTTCGCTATCCGCGCAGCACTTCCGATGACGGCTATCACCGGCGAACTCAACTCGGCCACCCGGCGGGTGGTGAACGCCTCCCTGCTGGCTGGCCTGCTCTCGCTGGTGGTCTGCATCGCCGTGGTGCGGTATATCGCCGCCCCGCTACACGGTATGGCTCGCACCGCAGAAAAGTTCGCCAAGGGCGACTTTGGCCTCCGCATCCCCGCCCAGCAGGCCACCGAGCTCGACGACCTCGCGCAGGCGCTCAACACCATGGCCGGCCAGCTTGGCGAGACGCTCGACAGCCTTAGCGAACAGCGCAACGAACAACAGGCCGTCCTCTCCAGTATGGACGAAGGCGTGGTCGCCATCGACCGGCATGAACGCGTCATCCACATGAACCGCGTGGCCGGGGCAATCCTCGGTATCGATCCCCGCAAGACCAAGGGTACGATAGTCCAGCAGGTTGTCCGCCAGGCCAACCTCCAGAATTTTGTCTGGGAAACCCTAAAATCGCACAAAAAGATTTCGCGCGACCTGATCCTGAGCGGGAACCCCGAAAAGCAGATCCTAGCCACCGGCCGGATGCTCAACAACGCGGATGGGAAATCCATCGGGGCGCTCGTCGTTCTGCGCGATGTCACCCAGCTGCGCCACCTCGAAACCGTCCGCGCCGATTTTGTGGCCAACGTCTCCCACGAGCTCAAAACCCCCATCACCTCCATCAAAGGCTTTGTCGAAACGCTGCTTTCCAGCGACTGGAACCACGAGCCCGAGGCCCGGCGCTTCCTGGAAATTATCCGGCAACAGTCCGACCGCCTCGGCGCGATTATCGACGACCTGCTGACGCTCTCGCGTCTGGAGCAAAAGGAGGGGGTGATCCTCAAGGAACCCTGCCCGCTGGAGAGCATATTCTCCCATGCCGCCAACCTCTGCCAGATCCAAGCATTGGAAAAAGAGATCGCGATCGAGTCCACCTGTCCGGAGGGGCTGGAATTCTCCATCAACGCCCCGCTGCTGGAGCAGGCGCTCGTCAACCTGCTGATGAACGCCATCAAATATTCCGACCCCGGGAAAACCGTCCGCCTCTCCGCCGCCGCGCACGTCGAGCAGGTTTGCATCGTGGTCGAAGACGAAGGCTTCGGTATCGAACGCCAGCACCTCGACCGGCTCTTCGAACGCTTCTACCGCGTTGACACCGCCCGCAGCCGCAAGCTCGGCGGCACCGGACTGGGTCTCTCCATCGTCAAGCACATCGTGCAGGCTCATGGCGGAGCCATCGCTGTCGAGAGCCAGCCGGGCAAGGGAAGCACCTTCACCATCACCCTCCCCCGCTACACGGAGGAGGTCTCCCGACCCTAGGACTCCGCTTCCAGCCATTGGAAAACCGGAAGGTCGAGGCCGGTGCCGAGCATAAAGTTGTAGGTGGCGCGCTTGAGCGCTTGGCCGACGGCTTCGAGGTCGTGGTCGAATTCCGCCGCGAAGGGAATTTCGTTGAGGGCAAAGGTAGAGGGTTCCGGCGGCAGGAGCTCGATGCCGTATCTTTCGGGGTGGATCGAAATATCGCTGTGCGCCGTCAGCGCGAAGCGGTGCCAATAGGCGGAGTGCAGGATTCCGGTGTCGAAAAGCCGCCGCACGGTTTCCAAGGTTTGGAAGGTTTCGTCGAAGGTCTGCGTCGGGAAGCCATACATCAGGTAGGCGTGCGTCAGGATGCCCGCGTCGGCGAGGTCGGTCAGCACCCGCGCGGCGTGCTCCATCGCGATCCCCTTGCGCATGAGCTTGAGCGTCCGGTCGCAGCCGGTCTCCAGCCCGCCCGTCACGGCAATGCATCCGGCGGCGGCCATTTTTTGGATGAGCGCGGTGGAGAAGCGTTTCTCGAAACGGATGTTTCCCCACCACTCGATTTGCAGGCCGCGCCGCAGGATTTCGTTGCACAGCCCATCGAGCAGATCGGGCGGCAATGCTTCGTCGACAAAATGGAAGCCGTTGAATCCGGTCTGCTCCATCACGGTCTCGACCCAGTTGCAGACGGTAGCCGGAGCGGCGGGGTCGTAGCGGCAGATGTAGTCGATCGAGGTGTCGCAAAAGGCGCAACGGCTCCAGCAGCATCCGTGGGCGAGCACCAGCTTGTTCCACTTTCCATCCGACCACAGCCGCGTTACGGAATTGAGCATTTCGAAGAGGCCAAAATAGTCGCCAAGTTCCAACCCTTGGAAGTCCGGCGGCGGAAGTTTGTCGTGTGGCACCTCGGTGGCTTCCGAGGTCTGGAAGCAGACTGCCCCACCCTCGCGGACAAAGGTACGGACAGGTTCGCCGCCCTCGACCAAGCGCTGGAGCGGAAGAAATCCGCTGTCGAGCGTGATGGCGTCCACATAGTCAAAGATGGCTGGATCGGACAGCCCACGCAGCTCCGTGTTCGCAAACCCACCTCCTAAAACAACTCTCACACTTCCGGAAGTGTGATAAATCCGCCGAGCGACAATCAGCGCTCCCATCAGGCAGCCGGGGAACGGAACCGTGAGCACCACCATTTCCGGTTGGTACCTAGTCATGGTAGCATCGGTCAATTCTTCCAGCCATTGGAAAAAGAGCGAACCGCCCTGCTCCAGTTCGTCGCGCAGGGTTCCAAAGTTTGGAAGGCTGGCGGCGAGTTTTTCGGCATAGCGCGAAAAGCCAAAAAGAGGATCAACGACGGCGGCCGCGTCGGCCAGGTCGTCGAGGTAGAGGCTGGCTAGGTGGCGGGCGCGGTCGGCGGTTTCCAATCCCCGGAAGTTCCAGCCAAGCTGAGCCTCCTGTTCGTAGGCTCGTGCAATGTTTTCGCCTTCGGGCAGGTAGCCGCGCGCGGCAATCCGTTCGGCGGCCTCCGGCTTGCGATCCTGCAGGAAGGCGATCACGTCTTCAATTGTGTCGGCATAGTCGCGTGCGGTTTCGTCCGAGGCCTCCAGCTCTTCGCAGAGCGCCAGTACCCCCGCGCGGGAAAAGAGGCGCAGGAGCAGTTCGAGCGAGAGGTCGGACTGGACGGCCTCGTGCCCGAGCGACTTTAGCCAGGCGGCGAGCAGCGGCGTGGCGGCGTACGGGGTGTTGGGCTGGAGCAGCGGCGGCGTGACGAGCAGGATTTTCATGGAGGGAAAATCAGGAGGAGGACATATCCCAAAAGCGGTCGGAAAACTTGGGACGCGGCGGATGGACGCGCTCGCCCTGCTTGTTGAAGTGGCGTCCGACGGGAAATACCCTGAGCTTTTCAACGATGTCGAGCAACCAGTCGTGGGACAGGTTCTGCGCGATAAGCACCCCGCGTTCGTCATACACCAGGATCATGTAGCCCTTGTATTTTTCGCCACGCAGGGTACCCCCGTAGTTTTCATAGCGGCGCAGGATCTTTTTTTTGCCATAAAACTCAAAACTACCTTCAGGAGTCGGAGTAAACGTCTTAATCTGCCGATCAAGCAGAATGAAGTTGTTGCCATCATACTCGTCGGCAATCACATAGAGTTCAACCCTGAGCGGATGCGTATATTTCTTCATGTTCTGTTGCGTGATCAGCACGCCGCCGGCAAACTCCTGCGCGGTCGGGATCGCCATCCCGGTATTGGGATTGTACAGCACCTTAAAATTGGAGGTGTCTCTCTTGAAATCCATCCTGAGATCCGGTGGATCGAGTAGCTCAAGAAGGTTTGAATCCTCCTCCGAAAACTCGGACGGCGGTACCTTTATCACCTTCCCGCGTTTCGACTTCAGCACCACCCTCCCGCCCATGAGGGTCACGTATTTGGCTTCGATGCTTTTCCCGTTGTTCAGCGTCCACGTCCGCAGTTCGGTGCCGGTGTCGACCGGAGCCGCCGGCTCCGGCTCGGCAGATGGGGCATCGGCCGACGGCAAGGACGATCCACTCGTGTCGTAATCGGAAAAAACCGGGCCGTTGGTGAGCGATAGATGACCCTCCCACATAAATTCATAGACCGCATCGATCTGATCGCGCGTGAGCTCCGCCGTCTTGAAGATGGGCAGCACCGGATTGTCCTGCGGCAGCGGAGCCCGGGGATAATCCACCCCGTCCACTTGCACCGCAATCATGGCGGCGAAAAGCCCTCCCTTGTAATCGCCGGCGATCACCTCCATCTGTTTTGGAACGCCGGGTTCGAGATCGATCCAGTCGGAGGCATAGGCGTACCAATGACCCAGGTGGTAGTTCAGCGGCTTGAACGACTTGCCGGGAAGTACGTTTTCGAACTGGTTCTTGTAGTCCATCACCACCTTTCCGTCCAGGCGGATGAGCAGGAAGTTGTCGCCCATCACCACAAAACGGAAGCGTATCGCGTCCTTGTGCACCAACTGCCCCTTGTAGTACAACATGTACTGGTAGGGATACATCTCCCGCTCCCCGAAGGCCCAGGGGCCGAGAGCCGAGGTGATGGGGGGAATCATGATCATCGGCGAGTACAGCTTGCGGGGTGATTTGTAGAACCGTGCCACGGAGCTGGTCTTCCACCCGCTCTCAATAAACTTTTCAACATACTCCTTGAACTTGACTGAATCCTCGGCAGACAATGCCACGGTCGGTGTCCCACCGTTGCGATCGCGCTTGAAATCGTAGACCACCCCCTCGAAATCGTTGCCGATGCTCTGCTCGCCGCCAAAAATGCTGACCGAGTCGAGATCGGGCATCAGATCGAACCCGATGTCGCCCCCGGCAAGCCCCTCGGCCATGCCGGACATTTCCGGGAGTTGAATGTCGGGCATGCTCGTCTTCTGCACCTTGGTGACGATACGAGTGGTTGGCTTGGGCTTAGAGGATTTCTTGATCCTCACTTTCGGCTTCTTAAGCTTCATCTTCGGCCGCTCGACCGCCTTAGGCGGGGCAAACTCCACCTCCTTCTGCTTCACCACCGTGAAGACCACGAACATACCGGCCAGGAAAAAAAGCCCCGCATGGATCAGAATGCTGATGACCACGGCTGTGGGGGTGCCCTTCACAACCCTCTTCTCTTTTTTCACTTGTCCCATCCCATCCACTCCATCGCTAGAAGCCCCGTCCGCCGACGGTTCCTTAAAATAAAGATCACTGTAAACGAAATAATCGGGAGAGAATGCATAAAAAACAGAGGGGGATCAATTCCTTTTGCGGAACATCTCCATTTTCTCACGTGCCATTAAAAAAACACCAAAGATATCCTTGCGTTGGAAGGGTTGGTTTGTATAAAAACCACGCTCCTAAACGAATTAGAGGATTTTAGCCATGAAAACAGATATTCATCCCAACTACGACGATGCCGTGATCCACTGCGCCTGCGGAAACGAGATCAAAACGAAATCGACCGTCAAGAAAATGCACGTGAACACCTGCTCCAGTTGCCACCCCTTCTTTACCGGTAGTGCCAAGCTGATCGACACGGAGGGCCGCGTGGACCGCTTCAACAAGCGCTTCGCCCAAGGCTCCTACTAGCAACCTCGTCCGAAAGGCCGAACCTGCGTAAGCATGTTCGGCCTTTTTGTGTCCACGCAGAATGGAAAACGGGAAAATTGAATCCCTAAAAAAGGCGCAACACCCCAGCTATTCTGCAAATCCATTAATCCAAGGTTCTCTCCCATGATCGACCACAGCTACCTCGAACAGCTCCAAGCCAAGCTCGGCGAGCTCGAAACGCGCATGTCGCAGCCCGAAGTCTCCGCCGACCCCCGAAAAATGCAGGAGTGCATGCGCGACTATTCGCACCAGAAAAAACTGGCCGCCTGCGCCCAAACCGTACTGGATCTAGTCGATGCCAAAGCCGAATCCGAAGCCATCCTAGCCGATGCTGGCTCCGATGGCGAACTGCGCGAAATGGCCGAGATGGAGCTGGCCGAGGTCGCCGAAAAATTGCCGCAGGCCGAGCGCGACATGATGGTGGCGCTCATCCCCCCCGACCCCACCGACAGTCGCAACGTCATCATCGAAATCCGCGCGGGCACCGGCGGCGACGAAGCCGGCCTCTTCTGCGGCGACCTCTACCGCATGTACACCCGCTACTTCGACATCAAAGGCTGGAAGCACCGCATGATCGATGTCAGCCCCTCCGAATCCGGTGGCTACAAGGAGGTCTCCTTCACGGTCGAGGGCGAGGATGTCTATAAAAGCCTGAAGCACGAGGGCGGCACCCACCGCGTCCAGCGCGTACCCCAGACCGAAACCCAAGGCCGCGTCCACACCTCCGCCGCCACCGTCGCCGTCCTCGCCGAAGCCGAAGAGGTCGACATCGAAGTCCGCACCGAAGACTTGCGCATCGACACCTACCGCGCACAGGGCGCCGGCGGCCAGCACGTCAACACCACCGACTCCGCCATCCGCATCACCCACATTCCCACCGGCGTCGTCGTGCAGTGCCAGGACGAACGCTCGCAGCACAAGAACAAGGCCGCCGCCATGAAGGTCCTGCGCGCCCGCCTCTACGACGACCAGCAGCGAAAGCTCGCCGCAGAGCAGGCCTCCGAACGCAAATCCATGGTTGGCTCCGGCGACCGCTCCGAAAAGATCCGCACCTACAACTTTCCCCAGAACCGCCTGACCGACCACCGCATCAACCTCACGCTCTACAAGCTCGATCGCGTCATGCAGGGCGACCTCGACGAAATCCTCAACGCCCTCTACGAGCACGATGTCGAGCTGCGAATCAAGCAGCAGATGGAAAAGTGAGCAAAAGGGTGTAGCGGCATTTCAGCGAAACGCCATGCGCCAAAGTCGCTTCAAAAACCGCCACCACAAACAGCGGAACTCCCAGAAAAAGCAGACCCCTCCCTTCCAGTGATTGGAAATCTGGTCGGCAAAAACAGCCCAAAACCTATCATCCAGAATGACGGCCGTCATACTGGATGATAGGTTCCCTGATCGGAATTGACAGCCTCTGGGACGTGCTGTTTGGTGTCGATGCCACCGGAATCCTGCGCAACAACGCACCGAAGGTGTACGGCCAAACCTTGGAAAAGGAAAACCAGGCTCCGCTACCGGCTCTCTGAGAGGGCGTCGAGCGCGGCGTGGGTGGTTTCGGAGGCAGGTTCGAGCACCCGCTCGCCGACGAGCTTGATCGCCACGGCGCCGAGCGGCGCGGTGAAGACGATGCTCATCACGGCCATGGCCAGAATAATGCTGCCAGGTGCCGTCGGCATTCCCGCCGCCTGCATGGCTGCCAGCGGCACGGCACCCATCGCCGCCTGCACGGTGGCTTTCGGCCAGAACGAAACCATGGTGAACAGGCGCTCGGCCCGGGAGAGCGGGCTCCCGATCAAGGCCAGCAGCACCCCCGCGCTCCGGGCCACCAGGCCGCAGGCCACCAGCCCGAGCCCGGCCAGGCCGGTATCCAACGCCAGCGAAACATCCACCTGCGCACCCACGAGGGTAAAGAGCATGATCGAGGCGAAGACCCAGAGTTTCCCAAGCTTGGAGGAGATCTCGTGCGCCATGTGTTCGCGCTTTTCGAGGATGATGAAGCCCATGGCCATCACCGCCAGCAGGGCAACAAACGGAACAATTCCCTTGAGCAACTGCTGCAGGTGCATCAGCAAAATCGAAATCCCGAGCACGACCAGCATGCGCTTGGTGGCACGCGGATTGAACCGCTCGAAAATCTTCAGCAGAAGCCATCCGATCAGCAGGCCAGTTCCAATGCCTGTAAGCATGGAGATGGGAATCCCCGCCACCGTCATCGCTAGGCTTTGCGTTGTGCCGACATAGAACCCCAGCAGGATGGAAAGGATTACGATGGCAATCACGTTGTCCAGCGACGACGCCGCGATCACCATGGTTGGAATCCCCTTCTTCGCGCCCATCCGCCGTTCGATGAAGCCGATCATCATCGGCACCACCACCGCTGGAGAGACCGCTGTGATAACAAACCCGAGCAGTGCCGATTCCATATGCGTTAGCGGCAGGAACAGCGGCCCAAGAAAGGCGATCGCCGACCCCTCCATGATACCCGGAACAAAGGAGAGCAGCAGGGCTTGCAACCCCACCTTGTTGAGCGCCTCGCGGCTCAGTTCGAACCCGGCGCGAAGCAGGATGACCACCAGCGCGATCATCCGCAGATCCGACGATGTTTCCAGGAACCCCGGCTCCATCCAGTTGAGAACGTACGGACCGAACAGCACGCCAAGCAACAACATGCCCAGCAACCCGGGCATCCGCAACTTGCGGAACAGCCAGTCCGCCAGCAATCCCAGCAGAATCATCTCGGCAATACTAAAAGCCATTATTCATCCTCCAATATAGATGTCTTTTCATAGGAGCCATTCAACCCGCTTTCCTGAATATATCCGAGCATAAAGAGCGATCGTTTCAGGTCGTCCATCGAGTCGGAATGGGGAAAGATAATTTTGCAACCGATAATGATGCCCTTCCGCCTTGACCGCTCCGGCGGGCTTGGGCATGCTCCCCCATCTTATGAAACCAAACGATTATCAAGTAACGATGGACGTCCTTGCCAGCCTGTGCAAGCGGCGCGGGTTTATTTTCCAGACCTCGGAAATCTACGGGGGGATCAACGGCTTTTGGGACTACGGCCCGCTGGGCGTGGAGCTCAAGCGTAACATTAAGGCGACATGGTGGAAATCCATGACGCAGCTGCGCGAGGACATCGTGGGGCTCGACAGCTCGATTATCATGCACCCGCGCGTCTGGGAGGCCTCCGGCCACGTCGGCAACTTCAAGGATCCGATGCTCGACTGCCGCGAGACCAAGAGCCGATACCGCGCCGACCAGATCTTCGTGCTCAGGCACAAGACCGATGCCGATGCGCTGATGTTTGCCTTCCACGAGGGCGCACCCGCCCCCGCCGAAAAGAAGGTTAAAAAAGTGGCCAAAGGCAAAGCCGAGGATTATGAGCAAGTCGCCCTGCTCGACATTCCGCTCGATGCCTACGACAAATTGGTCGGCCCCGACACCAACGAACCCGGCACCCTCACCGAGCCGCGCGCGTTCAACCTGATGTTCAAGACCTACGTCGGCCCCGTCGAGGAGAGCTCCAATGTCGCCTATCTCCGCCCCGAGACCGCGCAGGGCATCTTTGCCCAGTTCGGCAACGTCTGTTCCACGGTCCGGAACAAGGTGCCCTTCGGCATTGCGCAGATCGGCAAGGCGTTCCGCAACGAGATCAACCCGCGCAACTACACCTTCCGCTCGCGCGAATTCGAGCAGATGGAGCTGGAGTTTTTCATCAAGCCCGGCACCGATGCCGAGTGGCACGAGTACTGGGTGGCCGAGCGCCTCAAGTGGTACGAAAAGGTCGGCCTGCCCGAAGGCCGCATGCACCGCGATATCCACGAGGGCGACGCCCTCGCCCACTATGCCAGCGCCTGCACCGACATTCTCTTCGACTTTCCCTTCGGCACGCAGGAGCTCGAAGGCATCGCCGCGCGCGGCAACTTCGACCTCACCCAGCACCAGAACACCTCAGGCAAAAAGCTCGAATACCACGACGAAGAGGCGAAGGAGACCTACATCCCGCACGTGATCGAGCCCTCCGCCGGCGTCGACCGCATTGCGCTGGCCCTGCTCTGCGAGGCCTACCGCGAAGAGTGGATTCCCAAAGGCAAGGATGGCGGCGAGGTGCTTACCGCCGAGGCCGGAGTCCAGCGCGCGCCCGAGGGCTACGAAGCCCGCACCGTCCTGCGCTTTGCCCCCTGCATCGCGCCGTACAAGGTCGCCATCCTGCCACTGCTCAAAAACAAGGAGCCGCTCGTGGCTAAAGCGCGCAACCTCCACGCGCAGCTTTCCAAACGCTGGAAATGCTTCTACGACCAGACCGGCGCCATTGGCCGCCGCTACCGCCGCCAGGACGAGATCGGAACCCCGCTCTGCGTCACCATCGACTTCGACACCATCGAAAAGGACGACACCGTCACCATCCGCGATCGCGACACCATGGAGCAGATCCGCCTGCCCATCGCCGAGCTCGAAGCCTACATCTCCAACATTGTGGATTTCTAAAGGAGAAGGCTCTGGGCTTTAGGCCTTGGACTTTCGACCTCTGACCTCCGACCTCTGACCTCATGAACTCCGTTAAGCTAACCCAATACAGCCACGGTGCCGGATGCGGATGCAAGATTTCGCCGGCGGTGCTCGAATCGATCTTGCAGACCTCCCGCGAGGTGTTGCCGCACCCCAACCTGCTGGTGGGCAACTCCAGCAAGGACGACGCGGCCGCGTACGATCTCGGCAACGGAACCTCGGTGCTCAGCACCACCGACTTTTTCATGCCGATCGTCGACGACCCCTTCACCTTTGGCCGCATCGCCGCCACCAACGCGCTCAGCGACATCTACGCCATGGGCGGGAAGCCGCTGATGGCCATCTCTATCTTTGGCTGGCCCATTGCAAAGCTTTCCGAAGAGGTCGCGCGGCAGGTGATCGAAGGCGGGCGCGCCGCCTGCGACGACGCGGGCATCCCGCTGGCGGGCGGCCACTCCATCGACTCCCCCGAACCCATCTTTGGCCTGGCCGTCACCGGGCTGGTCGAAAACCGTTTCCTGAAGCAAAACAACACCGCCGAACCCGACTGCGAAATCTTTCTCACCAAGCCGCTGGGCATCGGCATTCTCTCCACCGCCCAGAAGATGGGGGTCATTGAGCCGGGGCACATCGACCCCTCCATCGAAGCCATGTGTACCCTCAACAAGCTCGGTGCGGAGATTGCAAAAATCGACGGCGTGGTGGCGCTCACCGACGTCACCGGCTTTGCGTTGCTGGGTCATCTGGGCGAAATCTGCGACGGCTCCGGCATCTCTGCCACGATCTACTACGACCGGGTACCCAAACTTCCAAACGTTGGAAAATATATCGCGCAAGGCTGCATCCCCGGCGGCAACCGAACCAACTTTGCCAGCTATGGCCACACCCTCGGCGCAATGCCCGAAGAGCAAAAAATCCTGCTCTGCGATCCCCAGACCTCCGGCGGCCTGCTCTGCATCGTCCGCAAAAAGGCCGTCCCCGCCTTCCTCGCGCTGACCGCCTCCGCCGGCCTCGATCTCGAACCCATCGGCCGCACCCGCGCGCAGGGTGAAAAGCTGATCGAGATCGAGTAGAAAGAACCACGGAATATACCGAATACACGGAACAGATTTGCTGAAGGGTTCCCGTATATTTCCAAAAGAGCATTTCACGAATGAAATGTCGTAGACGCGACGTCCTCGTCGCGTTCTTTATGTGTGGGCAAGCGACGAGGACGTCGCTTCTACGAGAGATTAGTGCGGCATCATAACCGTGAATTGCTTTAGCTACGTTGGAAAACAACTGTACTTCGCCGACAGGATAACGCACAATCCTTGCCTGATTTTTTTTATGACGAGGGGATGCGATGAAGAAGTTTCTTTTTGCTTGGTTGGGTGTGTTTTCAGCACTGGTTTTTTCCGGAAGGGCGGTCGCGGCCGAATTGCATGTCGATCTGAATTCCACCAATGCGGTTCCTCCCTTCTCAAGCTGGGCAACCGCCGCAACCAACATCCAGAATGCGGTGGATGTGGCGGTCAACGGAGATACGGTGCTGGTCACCAATGGACATTATCTCCTCTCATCCGAAATCCTAGTCACAAACAATATCACGATCCAAAGCGTCAATGGGGCGGATGCGACGATTGTGGACGGGGGTGGAAGCAACCGCTGTTTCAATTTGGGAAACAGTGCATGTCTGATCAGTGGCTTCACCATCACCAATGGTTATGTTGCAGGCGCTGGTGGAGGCATCTATTGCAGCAGTACAACCCCCATTGTTTCCGACTGTGTGATCAGCGGTAATTTAGCGTATGGAGGGGGAGGGATATTTCGCGGTACGGCAAACAATTGTTTGTTTAGCAGGAATTCGGCAGTCAACAATCTCGATCAGTACGACACGGGGTGTGGTGGCGGAATGTATGGTGGCATAGCCAACCATTGCGTATTTGTTGGAAATTTGGCCAAGAGCAATGTAGGCGGATACCATGGTACAGGTTGCGGCGGAGGGATGTATGAAAGGGATTTTGGCGGTGTAGCGAACAATTGTACGTTTATTGGAAATACTGCGGCATCCAAAGGTGGTGCGGTGTTTGCGTATTTCTCCGATGGGATAACAATTTCAAATTGCGTCTTGAGCGGGAATTCCGCGATCTCCGGAGGAGGGATGTATTATGGCGTAGCGAACAACTGCACTATTTCCGGTAATTCGGCTCTTCAGACTGGAGGGGGAATGTATGAGGGTCAGCGCAGTGCGGCAAACAACTGCATTATTTGGGGGAATGTGGCAGATTGGCACGATGACCTCCATTCGAACTATGCTCAGGGAATAGTGGCACATCATACCTGTTCACCGGACGTGGAAAATGGTGTAGACGGAAATGTTACCAATGCTCCATTGTTGGTTTCTGCATCCCACATTGCTGTAGATTCACCCTGCCGCGGCATGGGAAGCTCTCAGTACAGCAGCGGAACGGATATCGATGGCGAACCTTGGCAGAATCCGCCCTCCATGGGTTGCGACGAAGTTCACGAAACTGTTTCGGGGACGATCCGGCTTTCTGTTGACGGCCCGGCCGACATCCGGGCAGGGATTGCCGGGAAATATTTTGTCAACATCCAGGGGGCAGTAACGGGGAGTCTGCTGATTTTTGGGGACGGGGTGATCGCAACCAATGCCATTCTGGTTAGTCACGTCTGGGATGCACCGGGTGTTTACGAGATGGTATTGACCGCCTTCAACGATGACTATCCAAATGGATTTTCCTCTACCCAAGAAGTGCGGGTTGTTTCTGCAGAGGAGAATGCTATTTATATTTCGGATTCTGCCGGCAACAATTCCTATGACGGAAAAAGCTGGGCAACGGCCAAGAAAACCATACAGAACGGAGTGGATGCCCAGACTGTTCATGGCGGCATTGTTTGGGTCAGTAACGGGGTCTATTCCGTCTCTTCAGAAATAACGGTGGAAAAAAATGTGCAGATCAGGAGTGTCAACGGCCCGGATGTGACGATTGTGGATGGTGGAGGATCGAATCGCTGTTTCAATCTTAACGAAGAAGCCTCTCTGGTCAGCGGATTTACGATTACCAATGGCTATGCGTCTTACGCGGGAGGAGGAGGAATCTATTGCGCCGGAATAGCGGCAACTGTTTCAAATTGTACGATCATTGGAAATCTGGTGGATAAGCATACTGCCAATGGAGGGGGTATATATTCGGGAACGGCGAATAATTGCACTATTACGGGCAATTCGGCTTCTTCTTATGGAGGAGGAATATATCGGGGCTCAGCTAACAATTGCACCATTGCCGACAATTCCGCGCGCTACGGTGGCGGAACGTATTACGGCACGGCAAACAGTTGCATCATCAGCGAGAATCGGGCACAAAGCTACGGCGGCGGTGCGTTTGGCGGTACGGCGAACAACTGCACCATCACCGGAAATTCTGCGGCTTCCGGTGGCGGAACATATTACGGCACGGCGAACAGCTGCATGATCTCCAGTAATTCTGCAGGGAGTGGAGGCGGAATATGTCGGGGCTCAGCTAACAATTGCACGATCATCGCTAATTCTGCTTCAGACAGTGGCGGAGGTGTCTTTGCCTATTCACACGATTCTTCTCTTGCAGTAAGCAGCTGTATCATTTGGAGCAATACAGCAGGTAATCTTGATGGAATCAAAGCACATCATTCCTGCTCGCCCGATCTGGTGCCGGGAGTGGACGGCAATATCACCAACGCGCCGCTGTTTGTGGATTTCATGGGGAGCGACTACCATTTGCAGTCCAATTCGCCCTGCATCAACTGGGGCAACAATACCACTGTTTCAGGCGGAACGGATCTGGATGGAAATCCGCGCATCGTTGAAAACACTGTCGATATGGGGTGCTACGAATACCAAGGCATCCTTGGCCTGACCGACAGCGACAACGACGGGCTGCTGGACGACTGGGAGCGGCAGTGGTTTGGCGGCAATGTCTTGCCGGAGGATAATCCGGATGCGGATGTCTCGTCCAATGAAAGCGAGTTTATTGCCGGAACCGACCCGACCAATGCAGCTTCCTATTTCCAGGCAACGGCCGCGACGGCGGAAGTTGGAGGCAAAGCGCATTTTGTCATCGAATGGACGGCGGCAACGGGGCGGGTCTACAATGTCTACTGGAAACCATCCTTGACCGATGAGTTCCAACCTTTGGAAACTGGCATCGCCTATCCGCAGCACAGCTACACCGACACGGTGCATTCTGCCGAGTCGTCCGGTTTCTACCGCGTGGTCGTCATGCGTGCGGACTACGATGCCGACGGCGACGGCCTGCCCAACGATTGGGAAGAGCAGTATGCCGTGGCGGAGGCTTCCGCCGACAACGACGACGACGGGTTCGACAACCTTTCGGAATTTATTGCCGGAACCGATCCGACCAATGGAACGTCCTATTTTTCCACAATGAATTCAGTTGCCGAAATCGATGGAACCAACTGCTTCGTGGTGGAGTGGATCTCGATTCCCGACCGGCTCTATAGCGTGCAGTGGAGCACCAATCTGGTCGCCGGTTTCCAGACCTTGGAAAGCGGCATCGAGTACCCGCAGCACAGCTATACCGACACGCTCCACAACGCCGAGTCGGACGGGTTCTACAAGGTCGATGTGGAACTTGAATAGGAAGGAACCACGAAACACACAAGACACACGAAAAGCAAACCAATCTCCTTTCGTATATTTCCGATCAGAAGCACATCTTTTCGGCAGAGAGCGGTTCTGAGAACCGCCTCTACAGCTCGGCCTTGGGATAGGAGCCGAGGATGGTCATGAGCGAGCAGTGCTCCTGCAGCTCGTCGAGGGCGCGGGCGACCTTGGGGTCGTCGGCGTGGCCGTCGATGTCGACGAAGAAATAGTATTCCCAGGCCTTGTTGCGGCTGGGGCGCGACTCGATCTTGGTCATGTTGATCTGGTCGGTCTTGAAGACGGACAGGGCATCGTAGAGCGCGCCGACCTTGTGCTTCACACCAAAGACGATGGAGGTTTTGTCGTCGCCCGTGGGCGGGCCGTACTTCGGAGCAATCACGAGGAAGCGGGTGGTGTTGCCCTGGATGTCCTGGATGTTTTCGGCCAGCACGCCGATGGCATACATGTCGGAGGCCATCACGCTGGCGATGGCGGCGGAGCCGGGGGTTTCGAGTACGAGCTGCACCGCCCTGGTGGTGCTCTCCACCGGCGAAAGCTTGGCGTTGGGCATGTTGGCGCTCAGCCAGCTACGGCACTGCCCGAAGACCTCCTGCTTGCTGAAGATCAGGTTGATCTCCTCCCTGGGCTGGTTGGATAGCAGGGTGAGCGAAATGGGAAGATAAATCTCCGCGCAGATTTTCAGCGGGGTGGTGGCGAACTGGTCGAAGGTGTGCGTGACCGCGCCTTCGGTGGAGTTTTCGACCGGCACCACGCCATAGTCGGCGGAGCGGTTCTGCACGCGGTCGAACACCTCGCCAATGGTGCTGGTGGGCAGATAGTCGACGCTCACGCCAAACTTGTTGCGGGCTGCCTGGTGCGTGAAGGTGGCTTCGGGGCCGAGGTAGGCAATCTTCATCTCCGTTTCGAGCGCCAGCGCGGCCGACATGATTTCGCGGTAGATCGCGTGCGCCGATTCATCCGGCAGGGGCCCCTCGTTCAGGTGCTTGATCTTGTCGAACACCGCCCGCTCGCGCGAGGGCACATAGATTTCCGCCCCCGCCTTCTTCTTCTCCTCGCCAATGCTCAGCACCACGTTGATGCGTTCGTTGAGCAGGCGCACGATTTCGCTGTCGAGCGAGTCGATCTGGTTTCTCAGGTCATCGAGATTCATTTGGTTCCCTTCTTTCCTCTGGTTTCTTGCGGGTCTGTGAGTTTAACCACGAATCCACACAAATTAACACGAATCTATATTTTCCAATGCTCTCTCCTGAATTCGCGTAATTCGCGCGATTAGCGATCCAAAATTCTTCTGTCTGCGTTCAAAGTTGCTATGTAAATATGATGGAATTTGAAAAATAAGGCACTAATCCTGTTTCTTCCAGTCATCCCGTCAAAAATCAATTTCCATTAGCGATTCAGTTTCCAGTCCTTGGAATCTTTTGTGTTCCTTCGCGGCTAAAAGAGCTCTCCGTCTTTTTCCAGTCCCCCCGGATTTTTGATGGATTTCTTTTCTTCGGAGGCGAGGCGGCGCTCGACCTTCTTGATGGTATAGGAATTTGTATTATTTGAGAAACAAGAGATGGAGGGACGTAGGTTCATGCGTAGGTTGAAGCTCTGCTTCGACTCCCTTGTGCGGCTCAAGACGAGGCGGAGCCTCATCCTACGGCCAAATGCCCGGTGCGCGAATCCGGGGAAAGCCCGCCCGAAGGGCGATATGTTCAATATCTCCGGCTTGCGCGGGTCGCCGTTCTGGGCGATCAGATAGCAGGCATAGCGGGTGAGCATGATGTCCTCGATTTCCCGCTGACTGCCCGAGCCGAGATCGACCATTTTGTTTACGCCAACAAAATGGTCGGAAACCGGGTGTTCAGAGACCTCGCAGGCGGTTTTTGCCGTGGAGATGGCCGAGTTGAAGTTGCGCCATTCCCCA
>WFRA01000256.1 GCA_015486775.1 Kiritimatiellales bacterium
GAAAGGAAACGCTCATTATCAAGTCCGGCAACTGCTCCGTCCCTTCCGATTTTGTCAGAACCGAGTATGTCGAGTATGGGCGTGCCGTTGGAAAAAAGCTGGACGGCTTTTTCAAAACCTATTTCAAGCAGGCCGGGCACTATGCAACCATGGCCGAAGGACTAAAGCAAAATCCGGCGCTCGCCATCGATTATCTCAAACGGGCTTTCTTGATTTCTGGCGACAAAAACTACCAAACGATGGCGGAAAGGCTGCTCCAAAACAATCAATTCGATGTGCAGCGAAAGGAATCCATCCAGCGGTTTCTGCAAACAAAGTGCAAAAGGGAAAAAGATGGACGTTAAGGAACAGGTATTGAAAATTGGCGCGGACGCGCTGGCCGCCAGCCGCGAGCTGGCCAGGCTATCCACCCGCAAGAAAAACGCGATTCTCGAAGCGATGGGCGAGGAGCTGGATGCCCAGCGCGCCTTTATCCAGCAGGAGAACGCAAAGGATCTGGCTGCGGGGAAGGAAAACGGGCTATCTTCCGCCATGCTCGACCGCCTCGAACTCACCGATGCCCGCATCGACGGCATGATTAAAGGCCTGCGCGATGTCGCCGTGCTCAACGATCCGGTCGGCGGCGAAATCAGCACCTGGAACCGCCCCAACGGGCTGGTGATCCGCAAGGTGCGCGTGCCCATCGGCGTGATCGGCATCATCTTCGAGTCCCGCCCGAACGTGACGTGCGATGCCGCCGCGCTCTGCTTCAAGACCTCCAACGCTGTCATCCTGCGTGGCGGGAAAGAGGCGCTCCATTCCAATCTTGCGATTGCCCAAGCCATGCAGAAGGGCGGCATTCCAAAAGGCATGCCAGAACACGCCATTCAGCTCATCCCCACCACCGACCGCGAGGCCGTCAAGGTGATGTGCCAGATGACCGACTATCTCGACCTCATTATTCCGCGCGGCGGCGAGGGGCTGATCAAGGCGGTAACGGAGATGTCGCATGTTCCCGTAATCAAGCACTACAAAGGCATCTGCCACACCTATGTCGATGCCGCCGCCGATCTTTCCATGGCCTGGAAGATTTCCGAAAACGCCAAGTGCCACCGCCCCGGCGTCTGCAACGCCATGGAGACCCTGCTGGTGCATAAAGATATTGCCGAGGCCTTCCTGCCAAAGATGGGCGAAATTTTTGCCGCGCGCGGCGTGGAGCTGCGGGGCGACGAAACGGTCTGCCAGCTCATCCCCTCCGCCAAGCCCGCTACCGAGCAGGACTGGTACGAAGAATACCTCGACCTCATCCTCGCCATCCGCGTGGTGGATAGTGTGGACGCCGCCGTGGCGCACATCAACACCTATGGCTCCGGCCACTCCGACGCCATCGTGACGCAGGACGAGGCGGCCGAAAAAACCTTCCTTTCCGAGGTGGATTCCTCCTCCGTCTACGTAAACGCATCGACGCGCTTCACCGACGGTGCCGAATTCGGCATGGGTGCGGAAATCGGAATCAGCACCGATAAGCTACACGCCCGCGGCCCTATGGGGCTGGAGGAACTCACTACCTATAAATTCGTTATCGAAGGCGCGGGGCAGATCCGCGAATAGGGGCGAAAAAAAGATAAAAAAACCGCTTGCCTCGAAAAGCGGAATGGATACTATGTCGGCTCCTTTTACGGGGGTGTAGCTCAATTGGTTAGAGCGCCAGCCTGTCACGCTGGAGGTTGCGAGTTCGAGTCTCGTCACTCTCGCCACTCTGGGGGCTTCCGCATCGCGCGGAAGCCCCTTCTTTATTGGCTATTCTGCATTTCAGCCATTTGCCCCGATTTTGATAGTACGTGACTACTTCAGACGGGCTAAAACTGACCAAAACTGATCAAAAACGGGAACTCTCCGGGAATATTTTTCAGGGGGTAAAATCGTCATTCCAACCAATGTTTGCAGTCTCTTATGTGTGGTTAAATGGAAAAACTTGCCTTTGGTGGAGCAGAATAAGCAGAAGGGGTATTTTGAATTATACGTGTACACGGGTACGGACGAGCGGGAAGCCTGCATTTATTGACCAACGCGGCTACGTAGCAGATGGACATATCGCCCTTCGGGCGGGGTTTCCTGCTTCGCACACCAGTGCAATCGGTCGTAGGATGAGGCTCCGCCTCGTCTTGTGCCGCACGGGAAAGTCGAAGTGGAGGTTGCCTGTCGGCTCGCTTCGCGTCAACCTACGCGTACACCTGCTGTCCCGAATTCCGATAGCATTAAATTGGCCACAATAGCACAAAGAACACACATAAAACAAAAGTTATTGGTTTCCCATTACCCGTTACAATAGATAAGGATAGAAGCGGTGGTGGAAAATTAAGGAACGCCGCAAAGCATAATTTTCGGCACGAAAATAGGCCGCTGGCCGGTTCAAATGGTGAGAAGTGAGAAGGGAAGGAACTAACTTCGTTCTGGCTCGGTTGATTTTCTCCAGAATAGTGTAACCGTTCACGGGGAGGGAAGAGGGGGCTTGCCTAAGGATGTATCAGCTCCATCTGCTGGATGACGCGCGGCGGCTGATCGAGGAAGGCGATGCCGGGGCAGGCATCAAGGCGGTAGTCGGGGAACCGGTCGATCTCATCTTCCAGAAAAGGGATGGGGAGTCCGGGCTGCGTGTCGGCCTTGCGCTTGCCCTTCTTGCACTTCTTCCCCTTGGGTTTTACGATGTCGGAAGAGGGCGGCTTGCTGGAGTTCGACGAGTTTTTCGCCAGCCGAGCCTCGAGGGTACGCGGGCACCCATCCATCCCCAGTAGCAGCACGACGATGGCATCCGGCCGGTAGCGCACACCGCCAGCGCATCGGCGTAGCTCATGGCACGCACCATCGTTTTTTTCGCGGACCTGGGCTTCGACATGCCGCATGAACAGGGCATCAAAGACTTCCAAACCAGCCCTGAATTCATTTTTTCCGGGTAACCCGGTGCGCAGACAGGTCAGATCCTTGCGTCGCAACACCCCGTGAACGGATACGTTTTTTCTTGCTGTGCGCACGGCAGTCTTTCCTCGTTTTCCCTATCCGGCTCTCTTGTTGATTGGAGTTCATCGAACCGTGCTTTCAGCGCCATTCCCTCCGGGAATTATCTTCCGCCTTACCTCGAGGTCGGCCAACTGCTTTTTTCTGGATGAATGTTTCTCTCCAACCCACCTTGTCTTCCAACGGCTGGAAGGCTATGGTTTTTCCATACTAAGGAGAGTGGATCATGAGAAGAATTTGTATGGCGGTTTTGGCGGGGTGCGTAGCGGGCGGCGCTTTTGCGGAGGATGGCCCGCTGGTTCTCAAGGCGTCGAAAGACAATTTTGCGCGAAGCAACTACCAGATCCGCAACAGCGGCGCCAGCGCGAACCTCTACATCGCCCATACACCGAACATCCGGACATTGATCGCGTTCGACCTCTCGGAGGTGACCAACGAGATTGTCCGGGCGGAGTTCCGTTTCCACCAGCAGGACAGCAACCCCGCCGCCGTCAGTGTGGTTGTGGCACCGATGGTGGCCTCCACCCACAATGCCGCCTGGGGCGAAGGCCGGGGCAATCTGGGCACCCGCGGGCAAAACGTGCGGCCGGGTGACTCCTGCTACGCCCGTAGCGCATTCCGCGATGTGCACTGGGAGTCCGCCTCGGGCGCGGAACTGCAAAACCTTGCCGCTTCCAGCCTTTGGAAACCGCCGGTGGCCACGCTGAAGGGGCTCGAATGGAAAAAGGAGTGGGTCAGCATTGATCTCGATATTGTGGCGCTACTGGAAAAGACCCGGACCTCCAAGAACCCAATCATCACCTTCGGAGTCTGGGGAACCTCGGGCGACGGCCTCTATGCCATCAGCTCCAGAGAGACGCAGTGGCCGGCCGAACTCCGCCTCACTCTGAAAAAAGAGGAGCCGAAAAAATGAAGACCTTCAACGAGATCGCCCCGTCCGAGATCAAGGGCAACCCCATCCGGATGATCGGCCAGGAGTGGATGCTGATCACCGCCGGAACCCCGGAAAGCTTCAACACCATGACGGCTAGCTGGGGGAGCTTCGGCGAGCTGTGGTTCAAGCCAGTCTGCTTCTGCTTCATCCGCCCGCAGCGCCGCACCTTCGAATTCATGGAAAAGGGCGATGCCTTCACGCTCTCGTTCTTCGACGAACAGTTCAGGCCGCAGCTCAACTTTTGCGGCAGCCGCTCCGGCCGCGACACCGACAAGGTGGCCGAATGCGGCTTCACCCCGCTCGAGGCCGCCAACGGCTCGGTCTATTTCGAGGAGGCTCGCCTGGTACTCGAATGCCGCAAGCTCTACTTCCAGGATCTGGAACCGGCTCGCTTCCTCGACCCCGCGATCGCCAAGAACTACCCCAAGAAGGACTACCACCGGATGTATGTCGGCGAGATCACCCGCGTTCTGGAGCATTTCACGAATGAAATGTCGTAGACGCGACGTCCCCGTCGCGTTCTTTGTTTCTGGGCAAGCGACGGGGACGTCGCTTCTACGAAAAGGTTAGTGCGGCGTCGCAACCGCGAACTGCTCTGGCGGAAGCGGCAAACCGTTCCGGTGGATGATCCGGGAGTAGAGGGCGGCGCTGGGGCGGGGAACCCGCTTCAGCCCGGGATCGTCGGCATCCACCCCGACGAGGCCAAATTTCATAGCGAAGCCTTCGTTCCACTCGAAGTTGTCGATGTAGGACCAGTGGAAGTAGCCCTGGACGGGGATGCCGTCGGCGATGGCGCGGTGGAGCTGCGCAAGGTGCCCGGCGAGGTAGGCGGGGCGAAGGGTGTCGGCGGCGTCGGCGACGCCGTTTTCGGTAACGAAGATGGGCTTCCCGAAACGGTTCCAGACCTCGGAAGAAATTTTATAAATCCCCTCGGGGTGGATCTGCCAGCCAATATCGGAGGTAGCGGTTCCCGCCGGAATGGCTTCGAAGTCGAAGAAGCCGGTTTTCCAATGCTTGAAAGAGGCGCGGGGGGTGATGCGGAAATAGTAGTTGATCCCGCAAAAGTCGACCGAGCCGCGCAGGCCGTCGATCGCCCCCCTTCCGAAGAGGGGGTGGAGTCGGCCCGTCTCGACGGATTGATCCCAGGCGCGGTAGACCCAGGTTTTTCCGAGCTCCGCGAACTTGCGCTCGTATTTTCCCGCGAGGCCGGGCGACCCCCACGGCTCAATGCAGGGATAGGC
>WFRA01000257.1 GCA_015486775.1 Kiritimatiellales bacterium
ACCTTAACGGGGTTTCCGCAGGCATCGCAGGCGCTGGATTTCAGCGGGGTGCCGGGAACGGTGCTCGACTATTACGAACTGCACTACTCTTGGGGTGCTTCGTCCCCTGACCGGTTTATTTCTGACCCGGCCATTTGCGTTCTGTCCAACGGGAACTATATCGCGGCTCATGCAATGTCCGGCAAGGACTACGGAACCGGCGACTACCGCGAAACCAAACTGTTCATCTCCTCCGACCAGGGAGCCAACTGGTCGGCACTGGCCACGGTGGGCAATATTTTCACGGCAAGCCTCGTGGAGCACAATGGATCGCTCTGGATGATCGGTACCAAGGCCAACGGTGGCGGAACCATTGTCCAGCGTTCGCAGGACGGCGGCACTAACTGGACGATCTCCTCCGAGTTTTCCCTGATCGGCCATTTTACCCCGGACTGCCCGGTGCTCTACAACAACCGCCTCTGGACGGGTGCAAATACGGGAACGCTTAACGCCCCCGAAAACTCGGATCTGCTGCAGGAGTCCAACTGGACCAAGGCGGGCGGCATGCCGCCGCCCCAGGCCGAATGGCTCACCGGCACGGAGGCGATCGAAGAGGGGCAGATGGTCGGCATTCCGGGGCAGGGGCTCTTTCTGGCCATGCGGGTCAACAACCATCCCTATTGTGTGCTCAACCGGGTTGATCCGACCACCGGTGCGGTTTGTTTTGATCCGGCTCACAACTATGCCCCCATGCCCGGCGGCGAAAAAAAGTTTGGCGCCAAATACGATCCAACCTCTGGAAAGGTTTTCGTCGTCAGCTCCCCGGTGCTACCCGCCTACCCGGGTTCCGAACCCCACAACATGGTTCGCAACACCGGTGCCATCCTCAGCTCGCGCGACATGCTCAACTGGAAGGTCGAAAAGCTCTATGTCTTTTCGGACAACTGGGATGTCGACGGCTTCGCCTACGCCAACTTTGATTTTGACGGCGGCGACATGGTGATCGCAAACCGGGTTGCTTTTCCCGTGCCTGGAGAAGATAACCCCCGGCGCGGACACGACTCCAATATTCTTGGTTTCTTTAAGGTTTCCAACTTCCGGAATCTTGTTCCCGACCAATATCTGGCCATCAGCGGCGATCTGGTTAAGCGCTACGAGCGAACCCAGCACGAAGATGCCCCGTTGGGAACATTCGAGCTCGGCGTTTCGCTCAACTCCCCGAGCCAGCTGGGGCAGGACACCAACGGGGATGTCTATGTTCAGGACAGCGGCGGCATAAAACATTTCGATGCCTCGGGCAACTTTATCGGAACGGTCGCAACATCGCCTGTTTCCCTTCAGTCCTCCCCGCTGGATGTCGACCCGCCTGCGGACGGAATCTGCACCTGGCTGAAATCTGGATCGGGGGATTGGATCGACCCGCTAAACTGGCACTACTGGAACCGCCCCGACACCCCGGAAGACATCGCTGTTTTCGGTAGTGCCGCCACAGGGGCAACCACGGTTGACATCCCGTCCGACTCTCGCGAATGGCTGTTTGAAACCGACGGAAATTTCGAGGGATGGGTCCCGAACCATTTCGGGAGTTCCACCGTATCGAATGGAGCTTTTTATGGAACCCCCGACACGAGCGATCCGCAGATCTATCGCACCGACCAATCCTTCTATGCCGACGACGTCCCGAATATTATCGTGCGCATGAAGGTCGATGTGCCCACCGCAAAGGTCGGAATCTTTTGGGGTACGGGCGCGGAACTCCCCTTTGCGGCGGACAAGCATATCCAGGCCACCTACACCGGCAACGGCGAATTCCAGGATGTGGTTTTGCATATGGCTGGCCACGCCAAGTGGGACGGGCAGATTGTTGCGCGGATACGTATCGACCCGCTCGACGACGGCAAAACGGATCCGGTGGTGATCGACTCTATCACTGTCCACAAATCGAGAACGCACATGAAAGGCCTGCGCTTTGTCAGCACGCAACCCTACACCCTTGCCGGAACCGGCGCACTGGCCATCGAGGCCGATTCGGGCAAGGGATCGATCGATGTACAGCAGGGAACACATTGTGTTGAGCTCCCGGTTCTTTTGGAAAGCGATACAGATTTCCATGCAGCCGCTGGAACTTCATTGAAACTTCCCGGTACAACGTTTGATCTTAACGGGAATACTCTTGATACCGACGGAGACGGATCGCTGGTGGTTGAAGATGGAACCTTTAATATGAACAATGGATCACTAACCGTTGGTGCAGGCTCGTCTGTGCTCTTCAGTAATACGGTGTCCTTCTTTGACGGCGTGGTGGAATTCGCAGCGCCGGAAAATTTTGACCCCTCTAATGGGGATACGTTCCATATTATCGATGGAACCATAACCGAGAGCACATTCGGTCAACTGGTTCTCCCAACCTTGGAAGACGGTCTGGGTTGGGATAAATCGGCGCTCTACACGAGCGGGGATATCAGCGTGATCCTCAAGGTACCGGAAGCCTGGATGGCGCAATACGGCCTGCCGACGGATGGTTCCGCCGACTTCGTCGACTCCGATGGCGACACGCAGGACAACTATTCCGAATGGAAGGCGGGAACCAATCCCACCAACGCACTCTCCTACTTTGACTTCGACCCCGCCGGAACCATGCCGGTGGCGAACGGGGTACAGCTCCGTTGGAACAGCCTCACCAACCGCACCTACCGGGTTGAATCCGGTACCAACCTGATGGACAACCCAGCCTTCACGCTACTGCTCTCCGGGATTCCGGGGGAGGAAGTATCCACCGACTTCATCGACACCAGCGCCACCAACAAGGATCAGTGCTACTACCGCGTGTACGTGGAGTAGTAGCGAATCGCCAATGCCAACGAAATATAACCCTTACGAAAAAACAAAAAGAAGGAGATGGCTCTGGAATGGAGTTTTTAAAACAGGTAAAGAAACACAGATTGTGGATTGTCGGGTTCTTGTTTTGCATATTGGGATCGTCAAGCGATGCTACGGATGAAAAACCGGTTCGCCCCAATATCGTGATGATCTTTTCGGACGACCAGCGGCACGATGCCGTTGGCTATGCGGGGTGCAGGCAGGTGGCCACGCCGAACCTGGATCGGATGGCTCGGGGCGGTCTGGTGTTCAACCAGTGCTTTGTCAACACCTCCATCTGTGCGGTCAGCCGCGCGAATATCCTTTCCGGACAATATCCCGGACGCCACGGGATTGATGATTTTTTCAAGCACTTCTCCCCGGAACAGCTCCGGCAGAGCGTCCCCGGCCGCTTGCAGCGAGCGGGCTACCAAACCGCCTTCTTCGGCAAGTGGGGCATCGGCGACTCCCCCGAGGCGACCCACGAGGGTGCGGCGGTTTTCGACTATTGGGCCGGCCAGCCGATGCAGACCTGCTACTTCCACGAACCCGGTTGCCGGTATGTCAACTATGATGGCTTTTCCGGGACGCTGGACGATCTCTGCGACTGCCCCCCGGATGCGCGGGGGAAGAAGGGCTATCGTAACCGTATCGGCAAAGCCAACCTGAAGAATCCGCTGCATGTCGATTCGCAGGTGATCCCCCTGCAGGTGAAGCGCTTCCTGGCCGGGCGCGATCCGGAAAAGCCGTTTTGCATGATGCTCTTTTTCAAGTCGCCCCACAGCCCCTATGCCGACTGGGATCCCGCTGTCGCTAATGCCGGAACGGCGGATCCGGTTGCCCTTCCGCCCGGCGCAACGGTTGAGAATGCGCTGAAGGAGCCGGAAATTGTCCGAACCTCGCTCGGTGCCCCGACTGGAATGCGCTACTTGACCGATTCCGCCTTTTTCCAAAAGGAGCTGAAGGATTACTACCGCTCTGTCTCCAGCCTAGATCTGGGGGTAGGGCGGGTGCTTGACCTGCTCAAGGAGGGCGGGCTGGACAAAAACACGGTCGTCCTTTTCACGTCGGACAACGGGCACTTCAAGGGCGAGCACGGGCTGGCGGGAAAGTGGCTGATGTACGAGCCCTCGCTACGGGTGCCGGGCTTTATCTACGATCCCCGCTCCAAGCCGGAACGGCCGGAGTCGAACCGGATGGTGATCACGACCGACTTTTCCGTGACCCTGTTGGCGCTGGCTGGACTGGAAAAGCCTGCGGCCATGACGGGGCGCAACCTGATGACGCTCTTCCAGGGTTCGGAAGGCTCTTGGCGCAAGGACTTCCTCTACGAGCACCCGTACGGGCACGGGGGAAAGATTCCCCGGACCATCGGGGTTCGTGGCGAACGCTATTCCTACACGCGCTACATCGATCTCGATCCACCCCTCGAACAGCTGTTCGATATCAAGTCCGACCCCGGGCAACTGACCAACCTGGCGGCTTTGCCGGAATACCGCGAACTGCTGGAAAGCATGGCCAAGCGGTGCGACGAGTTGGAGGCCGCCCAGCGGGCAGGCAGGAAGACGGTGGCATTGCCGACCTACACCTGGAACTTCAACGAGAACCTTGACGCGACACCGACCGAGTCGCCCGAAGGGATCTCGGTTTCGGCCCTAGCGCCGACCGTGGGCGGCATGGATTGTAGCGGGCGGCACGGCCCCTCGCGAGCCACGGTGGGGGGTGGTGCCCTGCTTCTCGACCGCAACGGGGAAGGTTCCGGAAACGAGTGGGGATTCAGGCCGCCCTTCGCGGCAGACCGGATGTTTTTCTCCTTTGCGGTGGTGAATCGCGGGAATTCTGTTTTCCGGATTGATTCGGTTGGGGGAAAATCCGCCAATACGGGGGGCCTCCTGGCCCTGCGCCTGTACGACGCCTCTGGAAACGACCTGTCCGGAAGCGTGAACCTGGCCGGGGAAAGCCGCGTGCGGCTGAAGACCCCCGCCACCCTCGCCCCGGGCGAATCCAAAACCTTCTACATCGATTTCAACTCTTCTAACGTAAAATCCCGGCACCGGATCGACTTCATCCGGATTTTCGGGAGGGGGAATCCATGATGGGTGCACGGGCTTTCAAAATTATAATTGGCATGGCGGCCGTTTTTTTCATCGTGGCTGGATCGAATCTCTTGGCCGCCGGGCTGGGAACGATTTCGGTGTCGGATACGGAGATCCGTGTCCGCCTCGACGCTTCGGTTTCCGGCAATGTCCGGCTGTTGGAAATCGACCCCTACGATACCTTGGATCCGCTTCGCGGTCTGGTGGAGGATCGGGCGGACTGCCAGCAACTCGACCTCTCGACCGAGGGCTTCCTGCGGATGACCTTTTTGGATAGCGCCCCGTTTGATCCGCAGATCAAGTTTCCCGGACACCCCGTGAACATGGATTTTGTCGGGCAATTCGCCATGCGGGTGCGGGCGAGCGGCACGCAGGGTGGGGTGGCCATGCCGATCCGGGTATTCGGCCTGCCGGACTATGTCGATCTCTCCCTTCCGGCCGACGGTGCGTGGCATATTCTCCGCGCCGATTTGTCGGCGTGGGCAGGTGCAAGGACGCTACGCATCGATCCCGCCAATGGGCAATCGTATGCGCCCAATGCCTCGGCGGTGCTGGATATCGACTGGATCACCGTTACCTGCAAAGATAGTTTCTCCGGGGGTCGGAACCATACCGGGCTGGATGTCTTCATCGATCTGGGCGTACCGGAAAGTTCCTGGGCCGGGACGGCGCAGCCGGAAATTGCGCTGCCGCGCTACGACGGCCTCCGCGACCGCCTCTTCTCGAAATACCTGCTTGTGGACGGCGGCTCCACCAACCAGATTGGTTCCGCCCGCTATGTGACGGATCTTTCCGGACTCTCCTACCAAACCGGCACCACCGATGGCTGGGCAAGCCGGGGCGCAGACAAGGGGCTGGCGGAAACGGTCTCTTCGAACGGGGTGCTTGTTGCGGATTTTGTCCAGCCGACCGCTGCGTGGGATCCCGGCATCCAGGTGGATCCTTCCTTCCGAGTGAACATGGATGTGGCACAGGAATTCGGGGTCAAATACCGAATTCGGAACTATTCGGGAGGGGAGCCGCAGGTTCCCTTCGCCCTCTTTGGGTTTGTGCAGGGCGAGAGTGGCTGGGCCAGGTTCGACGACTGGCTGGTTCCCGACGGGGAGTGGCATGTCTACCGGACGACGCTGGACCAATCTTCCGCCACCTTGGCGTGGCACGGCAATGTCCAACTCCGCATGGATCTTCCCAACGACCATCCCACCGACTTCCCGGCATCGGATTTTTCCGGCGCGTCGCTGGAGCTGGACTGGATGGCGGTCAGCGACAATCCGC
>WFRA01000258.1 GCA_015486775.1 Kiritimatiellales bacterium
CAATATTATTATTTTCATGACCGACGATACCGGCTTCGGCAACCCCTCCACCTTTGGGGGCCCCATCCAAACGCCGACCCTTTCGAAGCTGGCCAAGGATGGCATCAAATACAATGCGTTCCACACCACCGCCATGTGCTCCCCTACCCGCGCGGCCCTGCTGACAGGACGCAACCACCACCATGTGGGCTACGGCCAGATTTCCGAATTTGCCAGCGATTGGGACGGGTACATCGGCAGCATTCCGCGCGAAACCGCCACGCTTCCCCAAATTCTTGGTTCGTACGGATATGTTTCGGGTGCCTTTGGTAAATGGCACAACACACCAACGACCGACACCACGCCCACGGGGCCTTTCGATCAATGGCCGACTGGATTGGGGTTTGACTATTTCTACGGATTCTTGGCGGGGGAAACCTCGCAATACGAACCGGTTCTTTTTGAAAACACGCTGGCGGTCGAGCCCAAGCGCTCGAAGGACTACTACCTCACCAAGGACCTCGCGGACCATGCCATCAAGTTTATGCGCGACCAGCGCATGAGCAACCCCGACAAGCCGTTTTTCATCTATTTCACCCCCGGGGCCGTACACGGGCCGTTGCAGGTCAATTCCCAATGGGCCGATAAATATAAAGGGCAGTTCGACCAAGGCTGGGAAGAGCTGCGCAAGGAAACCTTCGCACGGCAGAAGAAAATGGGCATCATTCCGGCCAACGCCGAGCTCACCCCGATCGATCCAACCATGCAAAAGTGGGCGGACATTCCTGCCGACCAGCGCGCCTTCCAGTGTCGCCTCATGGAGGTCTATGCCGGATTCCTGGAACAAACCGACATGGAGTATGGCCGGATCGTGGATGAACTCGACAACCTTGGAATCCGCGACAACACATTGATCATCTACATCAACGGCGACAACGGTTCCTCCGCCGAAGGCATCAATGGTTCGATCTCCGAGCTTCTGGCGCAAAACAACATGCCCTCCACCGTCGAACAGCACATCAAAGTGCTGAACGAAGAGTATGGCGGGCTAAAAGCACTGGGCGGCCCGTTGCTGGAAGACCACTACCACCACGGCTGGGCGTGGGCAGGCTCCACCCCCTTCAAAAGCACCAAGCTCGTCGCCGCGCACTTTGGCGGAACCCGCAATCCCATGGTCATTTCCTGGCCGGCCAAGATCAAGCCCGATTCGAAGATTCGGTCGCAATTCACCCATGTGAACGATGTAGCCGCGACCCTCTACGACATCCTCGACATCACGCCGCCCGACTTCTACAACGGCGTGGCTCAGGACAAGCTCGACGGGGTTTCCTTTGCCGACACCTTCAACAATGCGGATGCCCCGTTTGCCAAGAGTACGCAATATTTCGAGATCATGGGAAGCCGCGGCATCTATAAAGACGGCTGGTTTGCCGACACCTTTGGCCCGCGCTATCCGTGGGCACCCCTAAAATCCAAGCTGGCGACCTGGGATCCCAACAACGATGTCTGGGAACTCTACAACCTCAAAGAAGACTTCTCGCAAGCGCACGACCTCGCCAAGGAAAATCCGGAAAAGCTCAAGGAGCTGCAGGATGCCTTCCTTGTGGAAGCCGCAAAAAACAAGGTCTTCCCCATCGGTGGCTCGCTCTACATTGTTGCGTATCATCCCGAAGAAATGAAGGCCACCACCCTCACCGAATGGAACATGTATCCCGGCATGGTTCGCATTGCGGAATCGCAGGCGCCCAAATTCATGAGCGGGTTCTCCACCCATTCCACCATCGAGGCCACCCTTCCGGGAAACGCCAGTGGCGTGCTCTTTTCGGTCGGCGGAATCTCGGCGGGATTCACGGTCTACATGGACGAAGGCGTGCTGAAGGCCGAATATAACGCCATGACGATGAACCGCTACAAGGTGCGGTCGAAAGACAAGCTGGCGGCCGGCAAAACAAAAATCGAAGTCATTGTCCAGGCGCAGGGAAAGAAACCGCTCGCTCCGTCGCTGATCACCCTCAAGGTGGACGGCAAGGAAGTCGGATCCGTCATGGCGGAAACCACGGTTCCCGCCATCTTCACCGCCTCCGAAACCTTCGATGTGGGCATCGACCTGTCCTCGCCCGTGGCGATGGACTATCACGACCGCGCCCCCTTTGCGTTCAATGGAACCATCGAAAAGATCAATATCAAATATATTGAGTAACTCGGCGCATTGCGCATTAATAACCTGGAAGTCCGGCGAGTTTGAATTGATGGATTAAAAGATGGAGCGGGCAGTTGAATTGAGACGCTGAAATACGGTGTTCCATTTTCTTCCAACCCTTGGAACGGGGCAGGTTTGAAATAGTGCGCAAAGTGGATAGCAATATCGGATTATTTTGGTACTATACCAATTCCGTTAACACATAACACCCCAAAAAGGAGGGTTCAATGAAAACTAAAAATACAAGCCTACCCCTACTAACCGCGAGCCTCTACTCCATTATGG
>WFRA01000259.1 GCA_015486775.1 Kiritimatiellales bacterium
AGGTGATCCGCGGCGGGCAAAACGTGCTCTACGGAAACCACGCACTCTCCGGCGTGGTAAAAATCACTACCCGTCGCGGTGCGGATGCCGGGTTGCAACTCGATGGCGCCGTCGGGAGCTTTGGCTACTATTCCGGCTCGGCCAGCTATGGCGGGGCATTTGGCGATGCCGACTTTCTCGGCGGTCTCCAGCGCACGACCTACGACGGTTTTCGTGAAAATTCCGCCACCAAATCCACCACGGCGAACGCCAGCGCGGGGTGGTACATGAACGACACCGACACGCTCACCCTGCGCGCCTCCGGCGGGAAGGGTGAGATGCAATTTCCTGGACCGTTGACCTATCGGCAGATGCAGGAAGATCCCTCGCAGTCTAGAAATGCGGGCGACGAGTTTTCCGAGAATTGGAACGGGCAGGCCACCCTGCTCTACGAAACCGAACGCGATTGGGGCGCGGGACGCATGAATGTGGGCGCTAATTTTGTTAACCGGAAAAATGCCATTTCCGGCATCTACAACAACAACGACCTGACGGGCTTTTCGCTTGCCCCCCGCGCCCGTTTTGGGACGGAAGACAATTTCTGGATGGCGGGCATCGACCTTTTCTACGACCAGCTCGATCAGGAAAACTATCGCGATCTGAGTCACACCCGCCTCAAGTCGTGGGCGGACATCGATCGGCTTTCCGTTGCGCCCTATCTCTTTGCCCAGTGCACCTTCGCGGAAAAAACCATCCTCAGCGGTGGGGCGCGCTATGAATATGCGGGCACCGATAATTTCTACGAGGAATATCGCTTTGGCGGCGCGGTCGATACCAACAAATCCTACAACGGGCGGGTGGACAAGCAGGGCTGGGCGGCGGAGCTTTCGGTGTCGCGGAAGCTCGCGAAACCGCTGGAGGTCTGGGCTGGCTACGACCGCGTCTACCGCTATCCCACGCTCGACGAGACCGCTTCCTACCAGGGCTATCCGCTGACCGACCCGCTCAACGAAAACCTCGATCCGGAGCATGGAAACAATTTCGAGATCGGAACGAAGTACGAAGACCGCACCTGGCGGGTTTCGCTGACGGCTTTCTATTTGATGCTCGACAATGAGATTGCCTACGACGATACCGCCCAACTCAACCGCAACATTGGCACCACCCGCCGGGCCGGGCTGGAGCCGGAGCTGGCGTGGCAAGCCGATTGGTTTGGCGCATCCACCCGCTGGACGTTTGTGGATGCGCGGTTCGACGGTGGAGCGAACAACGGCAACCGCGTGCCGCTGGTGCCGTGGGCCTATGGCGTGACCTCGGCGTGGATCGAACCCGTGGCCAAGTTGCGGCTTTCGGCTTCCTACTCCTTTGTTTCGGAGCAGCGGCAAGGGAACGACGAGGCCAATGTCTTACGCAAGATGGATGCCTATGGTTTGGTGGGGCTTCAGGCCAATCTGACCCTTCCTCGGGGGCTTAGCCTTCGTGCCGCCGTGCATAACCTCTTAAACGAAACCTATGCCACGACGGCCTACAGCGGGGCATACTATCCCGGCTCGGGGCGCAGTTTCTTGCTGGGAATAACCTGGGTCTATTGAGTCGAAAGTCGGAAGGTCGAAAGATGAAAAAACAGATACTAATTGGGATGTTGCTTCTGCTTCCAATGGTTGGAAGTTTTGCGGCGGGCGAAACCTACTATGCCACGGACTACCTGCTGTCCGCCCCCGAGGCGGGGGAGGCGGGAACCACGGCCATCCATATGTCGAGCAATGCCATTGTGGCTTGGGCCGATGGATACACGAACATGCAGTATGGAACCGATGTGGACGCCACCTGGATGACCCCCGAAAAAGCGCTCGGCCCCGCCGAAGGAACCTCGTCGGAAATCGTTTCGCTCGGGCGCGGCGGAACCATCACGCTCACCTTCCCCGCCGGCATCGGGAACCGTCCGGGAGCCGACTTTGCCGTGTTTGAAAATTCGTTTTCCGACACCTTTCTCGAGCTAGCCTTTGTGGAGGTCTCTTCGGATGGCATCCATTTTGTGCGCTTTCCCAACTATTCCAACACGCCCGATCCGGTTGGTGCTTATGGTGACCTCTGGACTCGCTGGATTCATAACCTTGCCGGAAAATACAGGCAGGGCTACGGCACGCCGTTCGATCTTGAAGAACTGCGTACCGCCTATAATGCCCAGCTTGCCGGGGATACCGATTTTTCGGCGGCCTTCGCCCAGCAGCTCACCAACAACTTTCCCCTGTTGGACCTGAATAATGTCACCCACCTCCGCCTTGTCGATATCGTGGGCGACGGCTCGGTGCTTGATTCGCGCGGGAGTGTGATTTACGACCCCTATGCCACGACCGGCTCCGCCGGGTTCGACCTCGATGCCGTGGGCGTGCTCAACGAAGCCTTTGTTCCTTATGCCGATTGGGCGGCAAGCCATCCACCCGGTAATCTGCAGGAATATGCTCTTACCGGTGTTCCAATCCTTGGAAGATCCGAGAGCAATGGTTTTGTCGCCCTTGGCTATTGCGCCAACCGTTGGGCTTCCGTCGCCATTTCGGTCGAGGTTTCGCTCGATCTGGAGAGCTGGAGCAATGCTGTTCCTGAATCCATCGAGCAGCAGGCCGCCCCGGACTTTATTCAGACGAAACTGCTTTTCCCTGCCGATGCATTGAACCGCTTTTACCGGTTGATCTTCGAGGTGCAATAGGGAATCCTGCGCGGGATGAATCCTATTGCTTCCATCCTCTTCTGGGCCGGCATCGTTCTGCTGGTCGACGGCTCGCTGGGCATCCTCTTCCAGGAGCGGTGGCAGAAGCTGGTGGAAAATATCAACATCCAACGCATTGCCTTGATCGAAGTTTCCGTCGGCCTAATCTTGCTGGCGG
>WFRA01000260.1 GCA_015486775.1 Kiritimatiellales bacterium
GTACGGCCATCATCATTGCCGGGTCGGGCATGTGCACCGGCGGGCGGGTGAAGCATCACCTCAAGAACAATACCGACCGCGCCGACAGCACCATCCTCTTCGTCGGCTACCAAGCCGTCGGTACGCTGGGGCGGCACATCCTTGAAAAGCCCGAAACCATCCGCATCTTCGGCGAGGAGCATCAACTCAAGGCGAACGTAGAGAAGATTTCCGGTTTCTCGGCCCATGCCGACAAGGAAGAACTTTACCGCTGG
Source organism: Kiritimatiellales bacterium (assembly GCA_015486775.1). Classification (GTDB taxonomy): domain Bacteria; phylum Verrucomicrobiota; class Kiritimatiellia; order Kiritimatiellales; family Pontiellaceae; genus Pontiella. Next base: position 255 of record WFRA01000260.1, read on the forward strand.
ATATCCTCGCTCAAGACGCCTCCGCGCAAGGTCTTCGTCACCCATGGCGAGGAAACAGCCGCCGAAGCCTTCAAAGAATTCCTCTCCGGAAAAACCGGCTGGGACTGCATGGTTCCCGAATACGAGCAGGAAGTGCAACTGCGTTGAATGTCGAATATCGAGCAAGGAACCGCAGATTGCAGAACGAGGAAGAAATGTTCATCTGTTCTGCGGTTCCCCCGATTATGCCCTTTCGGGAAGCGCCCAGTTTCTGTATGTTCTCCTCTCGATTTTCCAATGGTTGGAAGAGAACGGGGAGTTTTGGAATGAGACGGGTTTTGATGATTTTCACTGCACTGCTAGCAAGCGGGGTTGCGGGATTTGGATATACGAATGTGCTGGAGAACGGCGCGAGCCAGACCATCACGAATGGATGGGATGCGGCGGGCGACATGGTGGTGGGCGGTGCCACCCCCAGCAATACGCTCAACATTGTTGGTGGCGGCGCGCTGACCAATATCAATGCCTTTGTCGGTGCGACGGCTGGTGCATCGAACAATACGGCGACCGTTTCGGGATCCGGTGCCGAGTGGATCAACACCGGCACGTTGCAGGTCGGTGCCGCAGGAAATTCGAACAACTCGGTATCCGTGTCCAGCGGCGGGATCGTGGATGCAAGCAATCTGGTTCTTGTTGCGGGAAATGGTTTTAATCTGAACAACAAAGGAACGCTATCGCTTTCAGAAGGCCTCGATGTCTCGCAGGCCGGATTCAATTGGAATACAGGGGGAATCCTATCCGTCGGCGGGGAGTTGACGGGCTTGGTTTCGACCAACGCGGGAACGTTCCTGTCGGGCGAAAAGACGCTGGTGCTGGAGGGAGGGTCTTTAGCGACCTCGACCAATCTGATCGTGGGCTACGAAAGCTCTGGCAACACGCTGGCGATCACCAACGGCGGAACCGTGTCCAACGCGAACGGCTATATCGGTTGGGGTGCGGATTCGGCCAACAACTCGGTGTTGGTTTCCGGCTCGGGTTCGGCCTGGACGAACAACGGGAATTTGTATGTCGGTGTCTATGGAACCAATTTGCTGGCCGCCGGCGCGGGCAATTCGCTGGCGGCAACGAATGATGCCTGGGTGTTCGTAGGCGGTTTGGATACCAACCTACCGATCGCAGGCGGGGGGATTGCCGTGGCCGACGGGGCTGAAATGGTCGTGGGCGAGAGTGCCCGCGTTCTGGCCGATGGCGTCTATGTGAGTACCAATGGAAACCTCAATCTCGATGGGACACTGGCGGTCAACCACGCCTTCGATGCGGATCAAACCGGGTTTCATTGGAACGACGGTGCCACCTTGGTTGTTCACAGCAACTTGACGTTGAGTGCAGATCTGGCAGGAACGAATCAAACACTGAACGTGGATGGCGGCTCGTGGAACCGCGGTGGCGATCTAACCATTGTCGGAACCGGGAATACGTTGAAAATCCTGAACGGAGGGGGCGTGACCAACGATGATGCATATGTTGTTGGCTCCAACAACACCGTTGCGGTTTCCGGCGACGGCTCGGATTGGTTAAACAATGGATCGCTGAATATTACCAATGTGGGCAATAGCGTTGCGGTTGATTCCGGCGGCCGGGTAACGGCCGATTCGCTGAACATTGCGGTAGAAAACAACTTCAACCTGAACAATGGCGGCACGCTGGCGATGACTGGCGGTTTTGACCTTTCGGAGCAAACCAACCTAAACTGGAACTCCGGCGGCAACCTGTCCGTCGCCGGGTCGCTCGAAGGCATGGCCGTGGCAACCAACCTGCCCATGGCCGATGCCGCCTATCTGTCCGACGGCAAGGTTTTGACGCTCGACGGCGGACACTGGCTGGCTGGTGATTCTAATTTAGTGGTAGGTCTGAATAACGACCTGAACCAGTTGGTGATTACAAACGGCGGAACGGTGGACAATGCCGACGGCTACATCGGCTGGGGCGCGAGCGGCGACCTCAACTCCGTGGTGGTGGGCACCGGTTCGGCCTGGACGAACCATGGCGGCGGCCTGTATGTCGGTAAATACCTCGATGCCGGCACCAATCTGGTGGACTCAGGAAGCGACAATACCCTGGCGGTGCAGGATGGCGGCTGGGTCTTTGTTGGCGAAGGCCGGACCAACGGACTGGGCGGCGGGCTGGTCGTGGCCTCCACCAACGGTGCCGAGCTGGTGGTTGGCGGGCAGGGATCGTCGGTCGATGTGGCGCAGACCCTCTACATCGGAACAGATTCCAACACCGCCGGTTCCGTGGTGGTCGAGGCAGGCGGATCGGCTTCCGCAGGGGGCTTGTCCATTGCCACCAACAGCACATTCGAGCTGTACGGCACCTTTGCGGCCACCACCAACTTCGATGCCGGCATGGACGGTTTTGCATGGCATGACGGCGCCACCCTCTCCGTGGGCGGAACCCTGGACGGACTCGATGCGCTCGGCGGCAGCAACCGCACCCTGGCCATCGATGGCGGAACGTGGGACACCACCGCCACCAACCTCTACATCACCGGTGTCGGCAATACCCTTTCCATCACCAACGGCGGCTCGGTGGACAGCGCCTCGGCCTACATTGGGCTAACCAGCAACGATGTCGACAATACCGTGCTGGTGGCCGGAAATGGATCGGAATGGAGCCTGTCCGGCGACCTGTTTGTCAATCCAAGCAACACGCTCGCACTAGCTTCGACCGGGCTCGTTTCGGTTGCCGGCAACATGAGCGTGAGCAATGCCACGGTGGCGGGCAGCGGCACGGTGGCCTTCAGCGGTTCCGCCAGCCAGCTGTCGATCTATGGCTCCATCGGCCAGCTCTCCCCCAACGTCCTGTTTGATGGCGGCGGGGGAGCGGATACGGCCGTCGCCCTCACCGATAGCGAGCTGATCGTGGCCGGATCGCTGACCAACCGCTTTGTCGGCTTTGAAAACCTCAACATGACCAACAGCCTGCTCGGCGGCAACGGCGCGGTGGACACCTTCGGGAACATCGGCCTCTCCGGCGGGCGGATCGCCCCCGACGGGGAACTGGTGATCGACGGAACCTTCTCGGCCTCCGATACCCTGCTGCAATTGACCGTCGGCGAGAGTAGCCTGGTCTTCACCAACTCCGGCGGACCGCAGAACCTTTCCGGCCTGCAGGCCGAAATCACGGTGCCCGACACCAACGCCTTCAGCGGAACCATCCTTACTGCAGACGGCGGTTTTTCCGGAAACTTTTCCTCGACCAACTTTATCGAGCACTTCCTGCTGTACGACTTCCAGTTGACTAGCGACGGGACGAGTGTCTCGGTGGAGTCGGAAGCTGCGCAAAATGGCGAGATCGGCGCACAAATTGACTATGCCAGCGTCCAGGGCATCCGCGCGGGTTTCAACGGAATGGTGAACGCCGCCTTTGTCCGCACCCGGCAGCTGCGGCGCAATACGGTGGCGACGGATCACGCCATCTCAAACGAGGCCTATCTGCTCTCCTCCACCAACGCGCCCGCCGGCCCGCAGGGTCCCGGCGACCAAAACACCGTTTTCGGCATGCATTTCTGGGCGCAACAGTTCAGCGGACAGGGCGACTACGACGCCATGGGGAAATCCGCCGGATTCAAGCTCAACAACAACGGCACCAGCTTTGGGTTCGACCGGCTTTTTGGCGACTCGCTGGTGGTGGGGGGAAACTACACCTATGCACGCACCGCGGCAAAGTCGACCACCACCGACCGCGTGGATACGGAGACCTACTGGCTCGGGCTCTACGGCGAATGGCACAAACCCAGCGGCTACTATCTCGACGGACTGCTCGCGTTCGGATGGTCGGACTATGACACTCTCCGCACCGACGGCACCTATCAGGGCATCGGCAAGTTTTCGGGCAACGATTTGGGCGGGCACCTCGAAGCCGGAAAATATTTCCACACCCGGCACTGGGCCGTGGCGCCCTATGCCGGGCTAGGCTATCTTTCCGTCAAGTCGGACGACTATGCGGAGACCGATCCCGGCGGGCCGACGGTGTCGGTGCAGGGTCAGGATGTGGCATCGTTCGAATCGACGCTGGGCATCAAGTTGCGCAACCGCTTCGACACCAAGGCTGGTCGTTTCCAGACCATCAGCTATGCCGAGTGGGTCTACGACTTCATTAACGACGAGATTGGCTCCGCCCTTTCCGACGGCACCGTTTCGGTCGAGACCGCCCGCGTCGCTCCCGGCGAAAACCTCTTCAACGCTGGCCTCGGCCTCGCCTGGATCTGCACCGACTACCTCGAAGTCGGCCTCGCCTACGACGGCCGCTTCAACGAAAACTACGAAGAGCACACCGGGTCGTTCATGCTCGACATCCGCTTTTAGGTAGCCGCCACAGACAAACACGGATGAACACAGACGGAAAAGGAATGAATGCACGCAATGCGTATCGCCGGCATCCTGCCGACCTTGGTTGATTGGAGGTAAAAAATGCGATTAAAGCAAGGTATGGCAATCGGATCGGTTTTGCTGTTTTTCGGCGGCATGGCCGAGGCATCGTTTTTTTCTGATCTGATCGAATCGATGGCCGTCTCCATCACCGAACAGCGGGATGTAGCAAAGGCGCCAGACTGCGAGCTGTCGGCCGATGCCGCATTGGCAAAAAGCATCGAGTTGCTCAGCGATGGGCGACAGGCCGAGGCGGAAGATCTGATCAAATCCGCCGTAAAAACCCACCGCGACGATGTCCGCATCCTCTTTGCCAAAGGCGTGCTTGAACGCTCCCGCTACAACAAGGTTGCGGGCGATGTCTGGTTTGCCCTGGCCCGCAGAAAAAAAGACAACAAAGCACTCTCCCGCGCGGCCTGGCTCTCGACCCAACTGGATCGAGGCCGTTCGGTGGATGGAAATCTAGCCGAACTCATCCGCCTCTCCGACGAAAACCCCGACGACATCTATCTCCTCTGGCTCGGTGCCATCCAGTGCCGCGAACAGAGCAAGCAAGATGATGATGTTGAAATAGCGGAACTGGGCCGGGAGCGGTATGAGATGCTTTTGAGGAAATTCCGGATTGGCCCAGTCATGCTTCATCAATTCTACGCCAACATCCTGGCGGAGACGCTAAAGGATTATGAAACCGCGATGGAGCACCGGGTACTGGCGGTCTCGATGGAAGCCACCGGCTGGTCGCTCTTCGGCATGGGGAATACACTTGTTTCCATGAAAAACTATGAGTGGGGCAGCGCGGTTTTGGCACGAGCGGTAAGAACAAACCCGCACAACGCCAAATATGTGAACCGCTGGGGCGATGCGCTCTATTATCTCAAGCGTTATGAGGAGGCAGAGGAAAAGTATCGAAAGGCCATCCGTCTACGACCTAGAAAAGGATACTATTGGAGTGACCTAGGACTCAGCCTAGACAAACAAGGTAACCGGGAAGAGGAAATGTTCAAGGCCTATAAGCGAGCTGTTGAATTGGGATACGACCGGTCACTCGGATCCCTTGCACGGTGCTACCGCAGCGGATTCGGAATAGAAAAAGATGAGAAGAAAGCCTTTGAGCTCTACTTGCGCTATCAGAAAATATACCCGAATTCATCATGGGTGAGCCGTATGATTGCCGAGTGCTATCACTCGGGGTCCGGGGTGGAACGGGATGCCCACAAAGCTCTCGACAATTTTGAAAAGGCGGTTGAGTTGGCTCCGGATGATTCGGTTGCACTGAATTCGCTGGCCTGGAATTTGGTGGTCAACAAGGATCCGGAGCTACACGACTATCCCCGGGCGATTGAATTGGTTAAGCGCTCCATCGCGCTGGATGAAAACAAATACAACCTCGACACGCTGGCCGTGGCCTATTTCAAGAACAAGCAATATGATGAAGCCGTAAAGGCGCAAGAACGGATCATCGAGCTTTGGAAGGAGAAAAATCCCGGCAAGCCGGTTTCCAAGGGAAAGTTAAAACGGCTGGAGAAATATAGAAAGGCACTGGAAGATTCGAAGGAGGCGCCCTGATGCTTTCATTTAGTTGCCTGTGCGTGCTGCTGGGGCTGGGCTACTGGGTTCGGCGCAAGGTGGCGCTGTTGCAAAGGCTGTTCCTTCCCGCAAGCGTGGTGGCGGGGCTGATCGGACTGGCGCTTTTCCAGACCCTGGAAATTCCTGCCGCAGTTTCCAAGGGTTGGAACCAGCTTCCGGGGCAACTGATCAATATTGTCTTTGCCTGCCTCTTTCTCGGCGCCGCCCTGCCGCCGGTTTCCAAGGTCTGGAAAAGCGCCGGGCGACAACTGGCCTACGGGCAGATCGTGGCGTGGGGGCAATATGCGGTGGGTTGCCTCTTTGTCCTGCTGTTGCTCGGCCCCCTCTTTGGCCTGCCCGATATTTTTGCCGGCATCATGCCGGTGGGCTTCGAGGGTGGCCACGGCACCGCGGGCGGCATGGGGCCGGTCTTCGACCAGCTCGGCTTCCCGGAAATGAAAGACTATGCCCTCGCCAGCGCCACCGGCGGAATCATGGGCGCCATCATCGTCGGCATGGGGCTGGTCAACTGGGCCGTGCGCAAGGGCTATGTGGAAAAGAAAATATCCAATCGCGAACAGGGAATGGCGAATCTCGAAGAGGCGATGTCCCCGTCCGTAGAAGCGACGTCCCCGTCGCTTGACAAGCAAACGGCAAGCGACGAGGACGTCGCTTCTACGATCGATCAAGCCTTTGCAGAAGGCATTATTCCCATGGAGCATCGTCCATCCTCTGGAAAACTCACCGTCTCCTCCGATGTCATCGGCACCCTCTCCCTGCACCTTGCCTTTGTCGGTGCAGCGATCCTGCTGGGCTGGCTGATGAAGGAGGGCTTGCTGTTGCTGGCCGCAAAACTTCCCGGCACCGGAGCCGATATTTTCCGTAGCTTCCCGCTCTTTCCACTCTGCATGCTCGGCGGGGTGATCGTCCAAATGCTAGCCGACCGCTTCGACCAGCACCACCACATGGATGCCGACACCATGCTGCGCATCCAAAACGCCGCACTCGACTTTCTCGTCGTCGCCGCCATCGCCACCATCCGCCTCGATGTCGTGGCCCAACACTGGCTACCGCTCGTCATCCTGATTGCCGCCGGTATTTTGTGGAACGTATTTTGCCTCACCGTCCTCGCGCGCCGCGCCTTCCCCGACGCCTGGTTCGAGCGCGGAATCGCCGAGATGGGGCAATCCATGGGCGTGACCGCCACCGGCCTGCTGTTGCTCCGCGTGGTGGATCCCAATTATGAAACCGAAGCCGCCGAAGCCTTCGCCGCCAAGCAGCTCCTGCACGAACCCTTTATGGGCGGCGGCCTCTGGACTGGTACGGCGATCCCCCTGCTTGCCCTCTGGGGCGGCTGGCCCATCCTCGGCATCGCCCTCTCCGTCATGGCCATCTGGGCTCTCGTGCTACTGGCGATGAATCGGAAAAGTTCCGGGGTGTAGAAGCCATTGGTTCGATTTTAAGGCGCAGGCGGGACGCCTACGGTACGGTTTGTATCGCAGGCCGCTGGCCTGCCCGCTTGCGGGGATTGCGCATTACCTAAGGCGCGGCACAGCAAGCGACTGGATGAATGCGCTGGTTAGCAGTTTGCTAGGTTCAATGAGGGTTCCTTTTCTAGCCGGAAACGGATTCGCCATCAAGGGTGATGTCGAAATCGGGCGGGTTGAGGATGTGCTTCTTTACGGTGCAGAGGTTGGCCGTCCGCCAGATGGCCTTTTTGTATTTTTCGGGGAAGCCTGCGGGGAGGGCAACATCGATGGCGATTTCGGGATAGCGTTTTTCGTCGGGGTTGAGTTTGGAATAGAGATGCACGCCCAGCCCTTCCGTATTCAGCTCGCGCGTGGTGCAGAATTCGAGCACATAGATTCCGACGCAGGTGGCCATCGAGACAAAGAAGAGATCGAAGGGCTCGGGGGCGGAGCCTTCGCCTCCGTTTTTGACCGACTGGTCGGTCTGGACGGTGCGTCCGTCGTAGTGGGCGTCGACGCGCTTCCCGCCGGGGAAGCTTACGGTGATATCCTTGATTCCTGCTGCCATGGTGAACCTCCAATGTTTGGAACTTATTCGAGTGTCTGGTCGAGAATTTTTTCGTAGGCGGTTTGCGGCTTGAGGCCGATCAGCCGCTGGGTCTCCTGGCCGTTAACGAAAAGGAGGACGGCGGGGATGGAGCGGATGCCAAACTGGCGGGCAAGCTGAGGTGCGGCATCGGTGTTGATTTTGCAGACGACGGCGCGGCTCCGGTATTTTTCGGCGAGCTTTTCGATGGTGGGGGCGAGCTGCCGGCAGGGCGGGCAGCGTTCGGAATAGAAGTCCGCCAGGCAGGGCATTTTGGCCTGGGCGACGTAGCGGTTGAACTCTTCGGGCGTGGAGATGTGGAGCACCCCTTCGCCGGGTTCCGGCTGCTCCCCGGCGGGAACGGGCGCGGAAGCCCGGGGGGAGGAGAGCGCGAAAAGCGCGCCCATCACCGCGCCATAGATGGCGCCGCGGAAGGGGTTGGCCGTAAGCGGGCATGCTCCCGAGGAGCATTTTCCGAAATGGCCGACCACCGCGCCGATGGCAGCGCCGACGAGTATGCCGAGAATGGTTTTTCCAATCATTGGAATCAGCCCACGTTGACCACGAGCGCCACGGGGCATTTGAGCGAGTTGGAGAGGGGGCAGGTTTTTTCGGCCTGCTCCAGCGCCTTGCGTACGGCCTCTTCCTGCGCGGGGTCTTCGAGTTCGATGGAAACCTCGACCTCGATGCGGGTGATCTCCAGACCGGCAGGCCCCTTTTCCATGGTTCCAACCGCGTTGCTTTTGTATGAGCGCATCTGGATTTTCGCCCGGTCGATGAAGAACAGGGCGGAGGTCATGATGCAGGTGGACACCGCGCCGGTGAGCAGATCCTCCGGTGTCCAGATGTTTTCGGGGCCGCCGAACTCCGGCGGAGTGGCCACTTCGATGGCGGGCTTCCCGGCGCAGCGGCTCTCGCCGGTCTTGCCCTCTTTCCAATCTACTGCAACTTCATATTTCCACATGGGATCTCCTCGTTGTAATGAAGATTTAAGAATTCAGAATGAAGAATGGCGGAACTCGGCGGCGTTGGCCTTTTACTAATAGAAGCTGTCGCAGACCGACCATTCTTCATTCTAAAATCTATATTCTTAATTGACAGTTGTGATGCCTCGGTTAAATGAACAGGTTGGCGTTGCCGCCGATCTGGTCGATGTACATGGCCACGCCGCCTTCCTCGATGCCCTCGATGAGCTCTTCGCGCTTGATGCCCATCAGATCCATCGACATCGAGCAGGCTACAAGCTTGACGCCGTTCTCCTGGGCGGAGGCGATCAGTTCCGGCAGGGAAGCCACCCCTTTTTTGTTCATGATGCCTTCGATCATGGCTTTGCCTACGCCGCCCATGTGCATCTGGGAAAGCCCGAGCTTGCTCGGCCCCTTCGGCATCATCATGCCGAACATTTTTTCGATGGGGGTTTTCTTCACCGCGCCGGGGTTTTCCTTGCGGAGAATGTTCAGCCCCCAGAAGGTGAAGAAGAGGGTCACTTCGTAGCCCATCGATGCGGCACCATTGGCAATGATGAATGCGGCCAGCGCCCGGTCGAGGTCGTCGCTGAAGACCACGTTGGTGAAGCGTTTCGGGCCGCTCTGGATGCCGGCACCGGAGGAGTCCCCGCTACTCTGGCTCTTGGTGATGGTTGCGCGGTAGCCGCCGCCTTGAACCGGTTCGAGCTGGTCGAGGCGGTTGCCGGTGGAGTTGCACCAGGCCGGAATATCGCCGGCAAAGCCGGGATCGGAGGAGGTGATGCTTACGGCTTCGCCGCTCTTGACGGTTTCGAGCGCCGCCTTGAGCTTCATGATCGGGCCGGGGCATTGCAATCCGCAGGCGTCGACCTGAAGCACGGGTGCCGAGGGTTCCGGCTTGATTTGGATGGTCTTTTCGCCGGTATCGGTATGCATGGTTTCCGCTTCCGGGATCACGGCGATCTGCTGGTGCTGCTGGGTCACCATCATGAAGGTTTTGTATCCCCCGCTCAGGTTGCGGCACTTGATTCCGTGCTGCTCTAGGAGGCGGCAGGCCAGGTAGCCGCGCAAGCCGACCTGGCAGAAGATCAGGTATTCTTTCTCCGGGGAAAACTTGTCGAGCTTTTCGCGTAGCTGCGGGAGCGGAATGTTTTTCGCGCCGGGGATGGTGCCGAGACCGACCTCCTCCTCGTTGCGGACATCGATCAGCTTCTGGTGGTCCTTGGGCTTGAGCGCCTCTTCGACGTGGTAGATCTTCACATCGCCGTCGATCACGTTGCCGGCCACGAAGCCGGCATAGTTGATGACGTCCTTGGCCGAGCCGAACGGCGGGGCGTAGGAGAGCTCCAGTTCCGAAAGGTCGTAGACCGAGAGCCCGGAGCGGATCGCCACGGCAATCACATCGATGCGCTTGTCAACCCCGTCGGCGCCGACGGCCTGGGCACCGAGCACCTTTCCGGACTCCGGATCGAAGATCAGCTTGAAGGAGACTGGGTGCGAGCCGGGATAGTACGAGGCGTGGCTGGCCGGATGCACGTAGATCTTTTCGTAGGCGATCCCCGCACGCTTGGCCATCTTTTCGCTCAGGCCAGTCATGCCGATGGCCATGTTGAAGACCTTGCAGATGGAGGTGCCCTGCGTATCCTTGTAGACGCTGTCGCGCCCGAAGATGTTGTCGGCCGCAATGCGGCCCTGCCGGTTGGCGGGGCCGGCCAGCGGCACGAGGGCCGGCTGACGGGTGACATAGTCGGTAATCTCCACGGCATCGCCCACGGCGTAGATCGAGTCGTCGGAGGTTTTCATGCGCTCGTCAATCTTGATGCCGCCAGTGGTCCCGATTTCCAACCCGGCCTCCACGGCCAGCTTGGTTTCCGGCTTCACGCCGATCGCCAGGATGGTGGCGTCGACGGTCAGGTTCTTTCCGTCGCTGAGCACCAGGGTCACGCCATCCTTGCTTTCCTGGAATTCAGTCACGGAGGTTTCTAGCCGGAGGTCGATGCCGAAGAGGCGTAGCTCCTGGTGGAGCAAGGCGGCCATCTCCGGGTCGGCCGGCCCCATCACCTGCGGGGCGAGCTCGATCAGGGTGGCCTGGATGCCCAGCTCCTGCAACGCCTCGGCCACTTCCAGGCCGATGAACCCGCCGCCGATGACCGCAACGTTTTTCTTGCCGTCGATGTGGCCGATGATCCGATCCATGTCCTGCAGATTGCGCAGGCCCAGGACATTCGGGTTGTCGATTCCGGGGATCGGCGGGCGCATGGGTGCCGCGCCGGGGCTGAGGATCAGGTGGTCGTACGACTCGGTGTATTCCTCGCCGGTCCGGAGGTTCTTGGCCACCACCTCCTTCTTGGTGCGGTCGATGGAGAGTACCTCGGTCTGGGTGCGCACATCGAAGTTGTATTTCCGCCGCATGATTTCCGGGGTGGTCACCAGCAACTTTTCGCGCTCAGCGATCGTCCCGCCGATGTGGTACGGCAGGCCGCAGTTGGCGAACGAGATGTCCGGCCCGCGTTCGAAGAGGATGATTTCCGCGGTTTCGTCGAGGCGCCGCGCACGCGCCGCCGAGCTTGCGCCGCCGGCCACGCCGCCAACAACAAGTAGTTTTCTAGCTTTCATATAATGTTGCCTTTATTGGTTGATGGAAGGATCCAAAGATTGGATCCGGAAGGGGGTTAGTCGTCGCAAAAACAGGCCGACTGGTCTTTGAAGTGCAGGAACTTACGCAGATGCGTGTGCATGCAGTCGAAGAGCTTTAAAAAGTCGCGATTGCACAGGCCGCAATATTTCTGCGTACCCTCCTTACGGATGGATATCAGCCGCTGGTGGCAGAGAATCTTCAGCTGCTGCGACATCATCGACTGGCTGCACCCCAGCTCCGTGTAGAGTTCGGTAACAGTCCGTTCGCCGTCCGCCAGCACCTCGATCACGCCCAGCCGAATCGGGTGGGCCATCGCCTTCAATACATCCGCCGCAATATTTCTCTCTTCAGCAACCATGTCGTTCTCCAAAATTGAGGCTCGTGTATTATGATATTTTTATATTCAGCCCAACTAAAATATATGGGTTTTTTGGGGTGCCGCACCCCGTCCTCCGGCGGAGCCTAATGGGTGGGAGGTTAAGCACGCTCTCCGTTGATTGTAGGGATGGAACGGCTGAGGAACGATGCCTTCCAGCCATTCGCACACATGCCCGCCCCCTTGTAGGGCGCGAACGGTCGCAGACCTTCGCGCCGAATGGAACGGAAGGAGGAGGGGCGGACTTTCCAGTCTGCCCTTTTCCTCTGCACAGGCAGGAATGCCTGCGCCACGGCGGGAAGGATTCGCAAGCTCAACCGTTCCCGACCCTACAAAACCGCAATACCCTGATGCAGGATACCTAGCCTGCCACCCACGCCGGAAGCAAAGGGAAAAACCGCCGGAGCGACGGAGCCGACACATAAGAATATCCTAATATTATTCTTTAAAGGTTATAGAAATAAAAAAAAGATACTTGCACCCGCGGCGGGGAGTGTGTAGGACGTGTGCATATTCATGTTCAGAGGGATCAACTAACCAAAGGAAAATTGGATGAATAAGCGATTAATCACGACCACGCTGGCTCTTGCAGCCATGACCACCCAGTTGTTTGCCACCGAAGGCATCAACCTGATCGGCATCGGGCCGATCCAGCAGGGCACCGCCGGCGCCGGCGTGGCCTCCGCCAAGGACTCCACCTGGCTGATTCTCAACCCGGCCGGCCTTACCGATGTTCCGCGCAGCGTCGATGCCTCGTTCCAGATCTTCGCACCCGTGCGCTCAATGGATTCCAAGATGAGCGGTGGAGCGGGCGAGCAGGACGATAATTCCATGTTTGTTATTCCCGAAATCAGCACCTCGTTTGGTTGCTGCCATGGTGAGAATGGATCGCTTGGTCTGGGCATCTATGGAACCAGTGGAATGGGGGTAGACTATGATTATGGGCGTGTAAGTACTAATGGAACCCCTCAAAATGCATACGACAAAACAACGGCACTCTCCATTGCCAAGATGACGGCCACCTATGCCTATAAGTTTGGCGACAGCGGGCTGAGCATTGGTGCTGGACCAATCTTTGTGATTTCGCGTTTCCGTACCGACATGTTGGATTTTCAGATGCATCCTGGATCCATGGATTGGGACACCTCTTATGGAGCCGGAGCGATTATCGGAATCAACCAGCACCTCGGGCCGGTAA
>WFRA01000261.1 GCA_015486775.1 Kiritimatiellales bacterium
ATTTCCGGGCATTGGAAGCCGCCCGGGCGGCGGGGGTCGAGGTGCACGCCTGGCGTGCCGAAGTTTCGCCGGAGGTGGTGCGACTGGTGGAGCCGGTTGCCATGCACGGAACATAGGCGTACTTTTCTGGCACGGATTTAGCGTGTTAGCTGGGTCACACTAATTGGAGAACAGACGCGATGAAACGGATGTTGATTGTTTTTGGAACGGGGGTTGCGTTGCAGGCCATGGCGGTGCCCCTTTCGCAGGAAGTGGCGGTTGGCAGGGCACTGGAGTGGATGCAAGGCAACCCGGTCATGGCGAACGCGGCTTGCACCGTTGCATCGGTCGAAAAGTTTCCAGCCTCCGGAAGCGGCTATTCGGTCTATGTAGTCCGCCTCTCGCCCGCGGGCTATCTGGTCTTGAACTCGGATGATCGGCTCCCTCTGGTGGTTTCGTTCAGCGCGGAGTCGGGCGTTGACCTTTCGGACACCCCGGACAACGCCTTCCGGGCCATGCTGTTGCGGCACGTGGCGGCCATGGAGGAGCGGCTGGCGCAGCCGGATTCCGGCACGTCAAGCCCCGCCCCGCTAAAACGCCAGGCCGTCACGGAGCTATACGGCCCGTTCCTCGAAACCGCATGGAACCAGTGTAATCCGTACAATCAGCTTTGTCCCACCAATCCGGCTCCGGACGGAACCGAATACTACGGCTACCGCGCCGCGGTCGGCTGCGTGCCGACGGCCTATGCGCAGATACTGGCCTTCCATCGCTGGCCGCTTTTCGGCGAAGGTTCGCATACCTATACGGACAGTTCGGGGAGCATGACCGGAACGCACAGTGCGGATTTTTCGGATCCATACGACTGGGGCGACATGCTGCCAAGCTACGATGCCTGGAATCCGAATCCGGCGGCGGCGGAAGATGCCGTGGCCGAGCTGATGTACGAACTCGGCGTTTCGGTGGATGCCAACTATGAATCCGGAGGAACCGGGGCAAGCACCCGCCGGGGCGGGGAACGACTGGAGGACTATTTCTTTTTCGAACCCTGCCAGTGGCACTACTCCAAAAGCGATTTGATGGCACCCATGGAGGCCGACCTGCGGGCGGGGTTCCCCTGCGTCGTGTCGATCCCGAACCACGCCATCGTGGCGGATGGCCTGATGGTGGACGACGGAACGACAACCTACCACTTCAACTATGGCTGGGGAGGATCGAACAATGGCTGGATGGATGCAAGCCAGCTGGAGGATGGGGTCACCGCGTTGAAGCCCCGCCTGATGGCTTTTCCCCAGAGCAATGCCGTGGCCGTTGCGGAAGGAATGGATGCGGAGGTGCGGTGGATCCTGCCCAAGCGGCGGGAAAGCGAAGCCGGGAAACTGTCCATCTACCGACAGGACGCGCAATCGAGAAGCTGGGAACTCTTCGCCGAGGACTCCGCCCTGCTTTCGCGGCGCTATTCGGCGGTCGAAACGCCGTGGGACGAATGCGCCGATTTTTCGGAGTTCGAGATAACCTCCACCTCGACCTACAAGGACTGGGTGGTCAGCACTACGAGCGGGGTGGCCAACTGCTTCTACAAGCAGCCCGGCGGCTACACCAACAGGAAATACCACTTGACCTCGCTTTCGACCATCACCCCTACGGCATCGACCTATCTAGCCCTGCACGCCAAATACAATCTGGCAACCGACCGCTTCCGCGTACTGCTCTCGAGCGACCGCAGCACCTTCACGGAAATTTGGTCGGCGGCAGGATCGATCGACTGGAGCGACATAAAGATCGACCTGTCCGGCTATGCCGGGCAGGCCGTCTATGTGCGGCTGGAATACGCCACTGGCAGCTACTATACGGAGGGGGGAATCTGGGTCGATTCGATCGGAACGCTGGAAGTCGCCCATCCCGAACTGGAGGGGCAGCCCGTCCACTACACGGTGCTGCAAAATCTGGCGGAAGGATCGTACACCCTGGCGGCAAAGCTGGTGGACACCAACCAGGTCGAACACGCGCTCGGCCCGGCATTCACCCTAGAGGTTGTCGGCGACGGCGACGGCATGCCGACGGACTGGGAACTGCAATATGGCCTGGATCCAGAGGTGGACGACGGGGCGCTCGATCCCGACGGCGATGGCTACAACAATCTCGAGGAATACATTTGCGGAACAGTTCCCACCAACGCGGAAAGCTGCTGGCTGCTCGAATCCGGTGTCGCGAACCTGCCCTCTTTCCACGCCGCCGAGGGGCGGCTCTACACCATCCAATTCCGTGCCGCCCTGACAAGCGGGTCGTGGCTGCCGCTGGTCTCCGGCATTCCGGGATCGAATGGGACGGTTTCCGTGAGTGACTACGACTCGGCAACCAATGCCGCTCGCTACTACCGCATCCAAGTTCAACTGGCGGACTGATAGCGTGCCTGAAGGGCGACGTAGCGGTCGGCATACTTCCGGACATTGGAAATCTCTTCTTCGGATAGCTTGCGG
>WFRA01000262.1 GCA_015486775.1 Kiritimatiellales bacterium
GGTTCGTATTTGCGCTGTACGGTCCGCCGGATACCGATCTCTATGTTGCGCCGAGCGCCTTGGGGAATGGCCTGGGGCTGGATGCGGGAAATGCGGCCGCCTATACCAACGCCGCTTTTTGGAGCCGGGTTCAGGATACGCTGGATACCGATCCGGTGGTAGTCAACCTCCTGGATGGAAACTACCGGGATACGTTTGAGCTGACCCGTGCGGGCAATCCGAACAACACCCTTTCCCTGCTGGGCGAAAGCTCTTCCGGGGTAGTTTTCGACGGAACCAACGCTACGCTGTTTTCGTTGGGGGGCTGCCAAAACATGGTTCTGGAAAAGCTAAACTTTACGGGCAACGGTTCGGGGATCGGATATGCGTTCAGGGTCACGCATGCGGACGATGGAACCCCCTCGCAAAACATTGCCGTGCGGAACTGCAACTGGCACGACATGCAGGGGATCATCTACGGTGCCACCGGCGTGGCCTATGGGTCGCACGATGTCACCTACGAAAACTGCACCTTCGAGCGCATTGGCCAAAACACCGGCTCGCACATGATGTACAACGCCTACAACGCCACGAACGTCAACGTGCTGGGCTGCCACTTCGAGGACTGCGCGGGATCCTATGTCCGTTTCCGCGCCGCGTCCAACTATGGGACGGTTTCTAACTGCACTTTTGTCTCGACGCAAACCTATGCCAACCGATCGTCCACTTGGGAGGTCTTCTTGGATTTCCCCGTCTTCAACGATGTGGATCCCGGCGACGAAACCTTCGCGCTCTATCCAACCATCGTCGGCAACTCCTTCCAATTTGATAGCTCCTCCCCGGCCAACCGCGCAACCATCCGATTCTACCACAAGGGATACGATCCCACAGGCTGGAACTATCTGATGACGCCCTCGGAAGGCTCTGTTCTCGAAGGGACGGATTCCGCCGCTAAGAAAAGCCTGCTCAAGAATAACTGCGACATCGACTTTGACGAAATCGCCATTGGGGGCAACACCTGGCTGAACGAGACGGCGCGGATCATGTTTGGCTCCTACGCCGCATATGGTGCCACAAGCAAGGGCTGGGACGACATTGCCGATGTTTCCGACATCGTGTTTAGCCCGTGACACATGGCGCAGCCAAATTTTGAATATTGAATTGGATCGTGAATCCCGCGAATCGCACGAATCTAGAGTTTTGACTTTCGTGCGATTGGCGTGATTTGTGATCAGAAAAATATGTGGTTCCGGCTCTGCTGGTTTGGGACAAAAGAGAGAAGGGAAGAAACCAAAGAGGAGCTTGGATGTGAAACGGGAATTAAGTGAGCTCGAACTGGTGCTGGGAATCGTTGCTTTGGGAGTTATAGGAGCCTGTTCCCCGGATGACGGAACCCGTGAGGCGGAAACCGTGCTTTATGTGGCACCTGCGGATCGGGGCAATGCGGATGGGCTCAGCCGGAAGGATGCAGCCTTGTATACAGATGCGGTGTTTTGGGAAAAGGTAAATACCCATCTCAAGGAAGAGCCGGTTACGGTCAGCTTCGCCGACGGACTCTACGCTTCTCCGTTGAGTTTGAGTGTTGTTGGCAACGACAGGCATACGGTGACCTTGAAGGGAGAATCTCCCGGTGGGGTTATTTTTGATGGACTTGCTCCTGTTCTGTTTGAGCTTAAGGGGTGCCGGAACATGGTTGTCGATTCATTCAATTTTACCGGGGAGGCTCCGGGATACGCCTTCAAGATCACCAAATACTGCCCGCCGGAATTCTATGCGCAATTCAACGAAGAGAATAAATTGACAGCCGTGGCCATCGGGGAGGCAGAGGGCACGGTCTCCAAAAACATCACCGTTCGAAACTGCAACTGGTATGATATGGAGAAGCTCTATTACGGAGCGGCCGGAGCCAGTTATGGAGCCCTCCATGTTGCCTTTGAAAACTGCACCTTCAAGCGCATCGGTTCCGGAACCCATTCCCATATGATATACAACGCCTACGGTGCGACCCATGTGAGCGTGCTCGGTTGCCAATTTGAGGATTGCGCGGGATCGTATGTCCGCTTCCGGGCCGCCTCCGACTATGGCGTGGTCTCCAACTGCACCTTTGTCTCGACGCAAACCTATGCCTTCCGATCGCCCTCCTGGGAAATCTTCCTAGATTTTCCCACATTCAACGATGTGGATCCGGGCGACGAAACCTTTGCGCTCTATGCCACCATCACCAATAACACCTTCCAGTTCAGCAACGCTTCGCCGCCCAACCGCGCAACCATGCGGATCTACCACAAGGGGTTCGATCCCCCAGACTGGAACTATCTGATGACTGCCCCGGAAGGTGCCGTTCTGGAAGGAACAGATGCCGCCGCCAAGAAGAGTCTGCTCAAGAAAAACTGCGGCTTCGACTTCGACAAAATTTCCATTGGGGGGAACACTTGGCTGAACGAAACCGCAAGGATCCTGTTTGGCTCAAACACAGGATACGGTGCCGTCAGCAAGGGGTGGGACGGCATCGTTGATATTTCCGGCGTTGTGTTCGGCCCGTAAAGACCTCGGGAAGCGCTTGACTTTATAATTATGCAGAGGGACACTCTTTTCCTTTAGGTCGGAATGGAATCGGAATCATGGGCGGAAAGATGAAGAGAAGACGGATAGGATTTTTCGGAACGCTGGTTGCATCGGTTTTTATGCTGGGGACGACCCGGGCAGCTTTGCTTGCATATGACACTTTTTCGGCATCGAGCTCCCCGCACTACAGCGATGGGATCTATCTTCACCAGGCAGACATTGTTGACACGAACGGCAACGCAAACTGCATCGACACTAACCACTCCAACATTGTGGGGTTCGATGCTTCCAATGCTTGGACAGCGTATGGTTCGGGGAGCTATTTCGATGCCTACTACGGGGTGCTAAAGCTCAACAAGCGCACCTATTCGGCGGACTATGTGGGTCGGCGTCATACGGCGAACATGACAGGCAAAAACATAGCCTGGGCACGCGTTGGCATGAGAATGTTTGCGGGAACCGGAGCAAATAAAGCGACCGGAAAGGCTTTGGCAGGATTCTCCAGCAGCTATGCGCTGGGAAGCACTGGCGGCGCGACGGTCGGTTTTGTTTGGGATGACGCGAACCAGCACTGGGACCTGAAAATGCGCTATAACGATGGCAACACTTCGGGTGCATACGCCACCATTCTGGAGAATGCCTCCTACGATACGGTCTATAATTTTTTCTGGTCGATGGATGATCTTAGCAACACCGTCAAGGTATGGCTGACCACAGGTGCCGGCACCGTAGCCAACCTGACCGATGCACCAGACTTGGTCGTGACCGATTGGGCGGGGGCGACGGTTTCTGCCGCCACCTATCTGAGCGTGGGCTACCAGTACACCGGCGACAGCGATGTCTATGTCTACGATGCGTGGCTGGGGGACACCGCAGGGGATATCGGCATGGTTGTCCCGGCTCCGCCAGCATCGGGTTTTATGTTCATGTTGCGCGCTTGGGTGGATACGGATTTCTGCGTTGCGCCGACCGCCCGGGGCAATGGACTTGGAGGGGATGAAGCCAACGCGGCAGCCTATACAGACAGTGCTTTTTGGAACAGGGTGCAGGAGACTCTAGAATTCGATCCGGTTACCGTTACCCTCTTGGATGGGGACTACACCAACCGGTTCGAACTCTCCCTGATCGGAGACGCGGAGAACTCCCTTACCTTGTCGGGCGAAAGTTCCACCGGAGTAGTTTTCTCTGGAGAAGTTTCGTCGATCTTCTCGCTCTACGGATGCCAAAACATGGTGCTGGAAAACCTGAACTTTACAGGAAGTAGCACGAATATTGGATACGCCTTCAGGATTTCAACGACATCGGGCGTCCCCTCGCATGACATCGTTGTGCGAAACTGCGACTGGCACGACATGCCGGGCATTGGCTATGGCGCCTCCGGGGTTCACTACGGTTCGCACCATGTGACATTCGAAAACTGCAGCTTCAAGCGGATTGGGCACGATTCCCACGCCCACATGATGTACAACGCCTACAACGCGACGAATGTCAACGTAGTGGGTTGCCACTTCGAGGATTGCTCCGGCTCGTATGTCCGTTTCCGTGGCGATGCCTCCAATTATGGCATGGTTTCCAACTGCACCTTTATCTCGACGCAAACCTATCCCAACCGCCACCCCAGCTGGGAGGTTTTCCTCGATTTCCCCGTCTTCAACGATGTCAACCCGGGCGACGAGACCTTTTCGCTCTACGCGACCATCGTCAACAACACCTTCCAGTTCAATGGTGCCTCCCCCCCCAAACGCACAGGCATCCGCTTCTATCACGGAGGCTTCGACCCGCCGGGGTGGAACTACCTGATGACCGCCTCGGAAGGTCAAACCCTGAAGTACGGAAGTGGCCTCGACAAGAAGAACCTGCTTAGGAATAACTGCGGGATCGATTTCGACGATATCCTTATCCAAGGGAACAACTGGCAAGACGAAACCTATCGGATTGTCTTCGCCTCATATGCGAAGTATGGTGCCACGAGCCAGGGATGGGACGATGTGGCCGATGTTTCCGATATCGTATTCGACCCGTAAAAAAATAAAAAAAGCAGCTTGACTCCATAATTATGCAGGCAGATACTCGCCCCATCGAGTTGGAATAGGGTTAAAATCAAGAGGAGGCAGGAAGATGAGACAGATAAAGTTTGCCGGAGCGCTGGCCGCAACGGTTTTAATGGCGGGATCGACCCAGGCAACCTTGTTCGCGCATGACACGTTCGAGGCCTCGGCCAGCCCTTCCTATACGGAGGGGGTTTATCTCCATGGGGCGAACATGACGGATACGAATGGCAACGCGACCTGTATCGATACCTCGACCAACCAGTATATCGTCGGGTTCGACAGCTCCAATGCTTGGGATGCCTATTACGAGGCGAGCGAAGGTTCCTATTTCGATGCCTACTATGGCGTGATGAAGCTAAATGCGCGGACTTATTCGCAGGATTTTATTGGACGGAGAATCTCCACGAATCTAGCTGCGGTATCCAAAGCCTATGCAAAGGTTTCCATGAGGATCTTTAATGGAAGCGGTGGCACAGGAGGAGCTTCCAGATCCTATGCCTTGGCTGGATGGTGCGGCAGCAAGGCGCTATCAAGTGGCGGTGGCGCGGCGGTCGGCTTTAATTGGAGCACGGACCGAAGCGAGTGGGATCTGGTGATCCGCTACAGCAATGGCAGCATCGTCTATGCGCCGATTGCAACGGGGATCGAATACGATATGGTCTACGACATCTACTATTTCATGGATGACAGCTCGGGGATCATCAAGGTCTGGGCGGAGAAGAGTTCCGATGGCAATGCGCCGGCACCCGATGCTGGGTCGGAGCCTGATCTGCTCGTGGAGGACTGGTATAACGGAACTGTCGGGAAAATCCGTTATCTGAGCACGGGCTTTGCCTATACCGGCGACAGCGATGTCTATATCTACGAAGCGTCGTTGGCCGACCGTGCGGAGGATATCGGTATGACTCCGCCCCCGACGGAACCCGAGGAACCTCTCCCGTCCGGTCTGCTGCTTCGCGACGAATTCATTGCGATGGCAGCGTCCGATCTGACCAATGGCATTTATGCGTCGAACCAATATATGACCGCCCCGACCAACAGCACCTGTGCGGGGGGCACGATAGTCGGGTTTGATGCGGCTCATCCCTGGGCGATTCCCGCTGGACAGTCCAGCGGCTCCTATTTCCGGCCTTATGTTGGCGCGGGGAAGCTAAAAATGCTCGGGCGAAAATATTCCGGAACCTATCTGGAGCGTTCACTCACCAATTCGCTCTCCGGTCTGACGAAGTGCTATGCCAAGACCACCCTGAATATGGCGGTGATGGATCCAGGAATGTATTCTACACGATCTTTTGCGTGGGTTGGATTTACGGACGATGTCTATAATTATGGTTCTAGCGCAACGTCAACCAACAATGGTGTCAGCGTTGCCGCAGGCGCGGATGTGGGCTATGTCTGGAATGCACCCAGCAACCGGTGGGAACTTGCGCTGCGCTATCTCGACGGGAGCTCAACCCCGGTTGTTGCAACCATACGAACCAATGTTTCGTATAAAGCCATATACGATATCTATTGGGAAATGGATTCGGAGTCCGATACCATCCGGGTGTGGGTGGACAAGAACAATGTCTTTGACGAACCGAACTTGGAAGTGAATGACTGGACTGGGGAAGTCGAGACGATTGATCGCTTTGCCGCCACCCATTCCTATACCGATGCGGGTTCAAAGAACCATGTCTATGTCTATAGGATTTTGCTGGGCAAAACCCCGGAATCGATTGGAATGGAGGTTCCGAAAATTTCCGGAGAGATTCTCGGTATCGAGCCTTTTTCCAGTAGCGTCATGAAGCTGGTCGTCAGTTCCACCTATCCATCCTTCTGCTATCCCAAATCCACGGCCAGTCTTACCATTCCGGTCTGGGAAGGAATCCCCCACTCGACCAACGGAGTTGACGGGTTCGTCGCAACCAATCTGGATTATTCCGCCACCTCCGGAACAAACCGTGTCATCTACATCGAGGCCGATCAGGACGAAAAATTCATCAAGATCGGGGCTGAGTAGTCCGCTTCCAATGATTGGAACGGAAAAGGGAAAACACAAATAAGGGGGGAGTAAATGAAAAACAGAAAAGCAGTACAACTAACCGGCGCATTGGCCATGGTGCTAGCCGCCTCTGCCGCCCAGGGCGCGTTGCTTGCCTACGACACGTTCACGGCATCGGATACTCCGTACTACAGCGATGGCGTTTATCTCCAAGCCGCGGACATTGTTGACACAAACGGCAACGCGACCTGCATCGACACTAACAACTCCAACATGGTTGGATTTGATGCAAGCAATGCCTGGGGTGCCTATGGCACCGGCTCCTATTTCGATGCCAACTACGGCACGCTGAAGCTGAACAAGCGCACCTATTCGCAGGACATCGTGGGTCGGAAGCATACGGCGGAGATGGTCGGAAAAAACACGGCCTGGGCACGCGTCGGCATGAGAATGTTCGCGGGAACCGGAGCGAACAATATTGGAGGCCGCGCCTTGGCGGGCTTTGCCGGTAGCCAGAATATGGGCAGCGGCGGCGGCGCGATGGTTGGCTTCAAGTGGGCGGGCGATCTGGCGACTGGGCACTGGACGCTGGCCATGCGCTACAACAACGGGTTCACTTCGGGTGCCTATGCCACCATTCTGGAAAATCCCTCCTTCGACACGGTCTACAACTTTTTCTACTTCATGGACGACGCGAGGAATCTCGTCAAGGTGTGGCTGAGCACCGGTGCCGGAGTTGTGGCCGACAGGACTGCTGCGCCCGACGTGGTCATAACTGACTGGGCCGGGGCGACGGTTGGTGCGGCCACCTATCTGAGCGTAGGCTACCAATACACCGGCGACAGCGATATCTATCTCTACGATGCCTGGCTGGGGGACAACCCGGAGGATATCGGCATGGATCCCCTTTCTGAAGACGGACTGCTCGTCCGCGAAGAGTTTAACTCCTCCTACAGCGATGACCTTACCTTCACCAATGGAGTCTACCGCTCTTGGAGGAGGCTGATCGGGGATCAGGTGCCACAGAACACCTGCTTCGGCGGAACGATCCTCGGCTTCGACTCTTCCACAGCCTGGGAAGGCGGCTCCTATTTCGATGCCTTCGATGGTGCGATGCGAATGCGCCAAAGGGCATTCTCTCCAACCTACATAGGACGTGCAATCACCAATTCGCTGGCCGGCTTGACCAAAGCCTACGCCAGAACCTCTATGCGGATGCGTTCGGGCACGGGAGCTTCGGACAACGAGGCTTTTGCCTTTATTGGGTTTGCTTCCGATGCCCAGATGGGATCGGCCGCCGGCGCGGCGGTCGGCTATAATTGGGATGCCAATACCGGTGAATGGGAACTGGCGTTGCGCTACTTCGATGGGGCTAACACTACCACGGCAACTATCATGACCAATGTGGCCTACGATGTGGACTACACGATCTATTGGGTCATGGACGCCGATGCCGACACGATCGACGTGTGGGTGGATGAAAATGATGCCAAGGTTGCCCCAGCTCTGACGGTGACCGACTGGGCAGGTACGGTCGAGGGCATCACCCACTTGAGCGCAAGCCATGCGCAAACCCATGACAGCGACGTATATGCCTACGCGATCTTGTTGGGAAAAACGCCGGAGTCGATCGACATGGAACCTCCTATCACGGGTGTCACGGCGGAGATCCTGAACATTACACCGTTTACGGATGCCGTCATGAAACTGGTGATCCGCGCCGACTATCCATCCTTCTGCTATCCCAAATCCACGGCCAGTCTTACCATTCCGGTCTGGGAAGGAATCCCCCACTCGACCAACGGAGTTGACGGTTTCGTCGCAACCAATCTGGATTATTCCGCCACCTCCGGAACAAACCGTGTCATCTACATCGAGGCCGATCAGGACGAAAAATTCATCAAGATCGGGGCTGAGTAATCCGCTTCCAATGATTGGAACGGAAAAGGAAAAGGGAAATCACACAACCAAAGGAGAAAGAAAATGAAAAACAGAAAAGCAGTACAACTAACCAGCGCGTTGGCCATGGTGCTAGCCGCCTCTGCCGCCCAGGGCGGATTGCTCGCGTACGACACGTTCAAAGCATCGGGTTCCCCGCACTACAGCGATGGGGTCTACCTCCACGCCACGGACATTGTCGCTACCAACGGCAACTCGACCTGCATCGACACCAACAACTCCAACATCGTGGGGTTCGACGCTTCCAATGCTTGGACAGCGTATGGTTCGGGGAGCTATTTCGATGCCTACTACGGGGTGCTAAAGCTCAACAAGCGCACCTATTCGGCGGACTATGTGGGTCGGCGTCATACGGCGAACATGGCAGGCAAAAACATAGCCTGGGCACGCGTTGGCATGAGAATGTTTGAGGGGACAGGAGCCAACAAAGCAAGCGGAAAGGCTTTGGCGGGGTGGTCTAGCAGCTATGCGCTGGGAAGCACTGGCGGCGCAACGGTCGGTTTTGTCTGGGACGATGCGAACCAGTACTGGAACCTGAAAATGCGCTATAACGATGGCAACACTTCGGGTGCATACGCCACCATTCTCGAGAACGCCTCCTACGACACGGTCTACAACTTTTTCTGGTCCATGGACGACCCCGATAACACCGTCAAGGTGTGGTTGACCGAAGGGGTTGGTGTCGTGGCCGATCTGGCCGACACACCGGATCTGGTCGTAACCGACTGGGCAGGGGCAACGGTTGCCGCAACCACCTATTTCAGTACGGGCATGCAGTATACCGGCGACAGCGATGTCTATATCTACGATGCCTGGCTGGGGGATACTGCACAGGATATCGAGATGATCCCGGAGCCGGGAACCCTCTCCATGCTGGGTCTGGCCACCTTGGGCGTGCTGATGGTTCGCAGGATCAAGATGTAGTTCGAACCGCTCCCCCCTCCATCGGGGGCCGAAGAAAAAGAACCTCTCCTCGAGGGGTTCTTTTTTGATAATGGCGGCTTTCTGTCCGGAAAGCCGCAATACAAAAATCTGGAAATACAAAATGAAACATAGGCGCACAAAACAGGCTCTTGCGGCATTCCTGCTCCTTCCGGCTCTTGCCTTTGGGCTGTCGATCAAGACGGATCGCCCCGATGCAATCTACGCGATTGGCTCGAACGCGGTCTTTACGGTTTCCGAAACGGGAGCGGGACAGCTCTCCTACACCCTGACCTACCAAGACAGGGAGGTGATTGGCGAGGGCGCGATGGCTTGTTCGAATGTGCCGGTCCGCATCGAGGGTTCCCTGGATCGTCCGGGCTTCCTGCGCTGCTCGGTGGTTTTTGTTCCTTCCGATGGGGGAAAACCGGAAAAGGGGATGGCCTCCGCCGCGTTCGATCCTGAAAGGATAAAGCCCGCAAAGGGCCACCGCCCGGACGACTTCGACGCCTTTTGGCAGCGTAAAAAGGAAGAGCTTGCCGCCATCCCCATGAACCCGGTGCTTCGGGAAGTTTCCAACGATGGGAAAGTCCAGCTGTTCGATGTTGAGGTTTCTTGTCTCGGCCTGCCGGTCAAGGGCTACTATGCCCGGCCAGTCGATGCGAAGAAGGGAGCCTGCCCCGCGATTCTGTTTTTCAAGGGAGCCGGTGTGACCCCGGCAGAGAGGGGCACCCCTGTCTCCTACGCGAAAGAGGGATTCATCGCACTTTCCATCAATGCGCTAGGGATCGAAAACGGAAAGCCGGCCGCCTACTACAAGCAGTTGAAGAAGACAACCTATAGGCAGTATAAATATATCGGGCGCGAAGACCGCGAATCTTCTTTCTTTACGGGCATGTTTCTTCGGACGTTCCGAGCCTTGGAATTTTTAAAGGCGCAGCCGGAGTGGGATGGGGAAAATTTGATTGTCTACGGTTCGAGCCAAGGAGGCGCGCAGGCACTTGCCGCTGCGGGACTGGACAAGGATGTTTCGTTTGTATTTGCGGGGGTTCCGGCCATGTGCGACCACGGTGGTGCGGTCTGTGGTTGGCCGCGCATGGTACCGGTTGATGGGGACGGGCAACTGGATCAGAAGATTTTGACGGCATCCAGATATGTGGACTGCGTCAATTTCGCGGAGGAAACCACGGCTCCCGCGCTCTTCACCGTGGGGTTTGTCGACAATACCTGCCGTCCCGAAAGCGTCTATGCCGCATACAACAGCTATGCCGGGCCGAAGCGGATTATCAATGAGCCGGAGATGGGACACGCCATTCCCGCGCGGCACAAGGATGCGGCGAAGCGGGAAATATTCAAGGCGTGCGGCTTGGAATAGTCCAAGCGTCGGAAATAGATATTTTTTAAAAAGGATTCAATAACACGGAGAAAGGAAAGAAATGACTACCAATACCAAGCAGAAGGATTTACGTAAATCAGCCGAAGAAGCGGTGCGGAGAGGGCTGGACTTTTTTGTCCGAAATCAAATACGGGACACGCAGTCCGCCGACCATGGACGGTTCCCCTATGTCTATGATTGCGAAAAAAACGCCCCGGTCAACCTGACCACGAACTGGACGACCGGGGTGGTGGTTTCCACGCTGTTGGCCGGATATCGCCACACGGGCGACAAGGCCTATCTGGAAGCGGCGGGTAGAGGATGCGAATATATCAAGAGTCTCCAGGAGTTTGCCCCGGAACACGCCCGGCTAAGGGGCGTTTTCCGCGAAGTCACCCCCCAGTCGGACAAGGCCCATCCGCGCGATGCCCTGACCGCCGCTTGGGCGCTGCTGGATTATTCGCTGATTGCCGACGACAAGGAGGGTGTCGAGCGTGCAACGATCTATGGAAACTGGTTTGTCGAAACGGCGTGTGAAAAGGGTTTTCCGTACTGGACGGCTCAGTTCGATGGCAACCCGTGGTATCCCACCTGGTGCGGATCCTTTCACAGCGGAAGCGCCTTTTTCATGTACCGGCTCTATTCCATAACCGGCGAGGAAAAATATCTCAAAACCATGCGGCTGATCCTGGACTTCTACAACCAGCACCACATCGATGGGCAGGGGAAGATCACCGTTGTCGTGGATCGGGAGACGCGGAAGGGGATCTCGGGCGAGGATGCCCGGGACACCGCACCCATAAATTGGCAGGTGATGCATCACTACAACGATGACTTTGGGGCGTTGGCCAACCTGGCGGCCTGGAAGGTGACCGGCGAGGATGGCTACCGCGACAGCGCCCTGGCCTTTTTTGGCCGGATGTGCAATTCCCAGTACGAACACGGCGGCTTTGGCTCCGAAACCCTTTGCGTCCCGAGTGCCGGCGGCGCGATTGTCATCGAAATGCTGGCGGCTAGGGAGCTTGGCTTGCAGCGGGCGGAATACGATGCCGCGATCGAACGGGCTATTCCGTACCTGCTTGGATTGCAAAAGGTATCTCCAGGGAATTCGGCGGACGGCGCATTTTTTGGCATGACGGGGGACTACCAGTTGAGCGACTCCATTGCCAATTCCCGGACGGCTGCATATGCCATCATGGGACTGATGCGGTACGCGGGGGCTCGGGACGCGATTTATTTCCTTGATGGTGAATCCGCCGAGGCCTAACCGCGAAGCTCTGATAAACACGCAGGAGACCCCTCATGGGAAACAACTCAATCGAATATGTCGTTATCGGGGTCTACCTGCTGTTTTTGCTGGGGATCGGCTTTGTCTTCAAGCGCTTCAACTCGAATGTCAGCGACTATTTCCGGGGTGGGTGCAGGGGAACCTGGTGGCTGGTCGGGACGAGTTCGTTCATGGCGGGAATCAGCGCGTACACCTTCACCGGTGCCGCCGGGGTGGCCTACGAGGCCGGTTGGAGCGTCCTGATTATCTACCTAGCGAACGTAGCGGGGTTTCTAGTGAACTATATCTGGTTTGCCGCGCGCTTCCGACAAATGCGCGCAACGACTGGCCCGGAAGTTATCCGTCGGCGCTACAACCAATCCACCGAGCAATGGTATTCCTGGTTCACCCTGCCCATGGGAATTCTCACGACTGGGATGACCCTCTACTCGCTGGCCATCTTCAGCTCGGCCATCTTCAACTTCAGCATCCAGCACGTCATCGTGGTTCTGGGCGTGATTGTCGTGGTTTATTCGGCGACCGGCGGAAACTGGGCCATTATGGCCACCGACTTTATCCAGTGCCTGATCATGTTTGTCATGACGATCCTCCTGACGGTGCTCTGCCTGATCAAGCTGGGCGGCGTCGGCGGATTGTTCGAACAGATTAGTGCAGCGGGGCTAAGCTCCGATTTTGCGATCATAAACAGCCCGGAAACATTCAATCGTTCCTTCACCTGGGTGTGGGCCGTTGCCATGTTCCTGCGGGTGATTTTTATCCAGAACACGATGAAGTCGGCCACGCGCTATTTTTCGGTCAAGGACGGGCAAGAAGCCAAAAAGGCCGCGCTGCTTGGAATGGTGCTGACGCTAATCGGCGCCGCGGTCTGGTTCGTTCCCGCAATTACCGCAAGGCTGTTCTATTCCGGCGCGGTCGAATCCGTTTGCATCTCCAAGCCGGCCGAATCGGCTTTTGCGGTCACCTGCCTGAACCTTTTTCCGCCGGGGATGATCGGCCTGATGGTGGTCGCCATGTTTGCCGCCAGCATGAGCTCGATGGACTCGGGGCTGAATGGAAATTCGGCCGTTATGATCATGAACATCTATCCGGCCATGAAAAAATGGCTCGGGCTGCCCGAGCTGTCGCAAAAAAAGATGGTTTCCGTCAGCCAGGTATACACGCTCCTGTTTGGATGCGTGGGCATCATGTGCGCACTGATGTTCGCCTCGATCAATGGCATGGGAAATTTCGAGCTGGTTCTGCTTATCGGGGCGCTCTTCTCCTTCCCCATGAGCGTACCGCTGTTCTGGGGCATCCTGATCAAGCGGACCCCGCAGTGGGCGGCCGGGTTTTCCATCGCTTTTGGCTTCTCTGCCTCGTTGATCGCCTATTTCAGCGAGAACCTCTTTGGTGCGCCCATGTGCTACTACGAAAAAATATTCTTTGTGGGAACGGTCTCCACGATCGCCTATTTCGTCACCATCCCGTTCGCGAAAAGGAATTCCGCCGAATACAATAAGAGAACCGACGCTTTCTTCGCCACCATGGCCAAGCCGGTCGATTTTGAAAAAGAGATCGGGCAGGCCAACGATTTGAGCCAGCTGAAGATTTTGGGGTATTTCGCCCTGGCCATGGGATTGCTCATTACCCTGCTGGCCATTCCGGCTACCTCCTTGGTTGGCCTATTCTGCCCATTGTCGGTTGGCGGGGTCATTGCTCTTCTGGGGCTGGCCATGGTCATCATCGGCCATCGATCGATCTCAAAAAGCTAAACGGGGATACATTGTAATGGATGGCAATAAACTGGTTCTTCGGAACTACAAAATGGGCGACGATGCCCGGATCGAGGAGATCGTCAAGGAGGCATGGGTTGATGCCACGCTCGCGAAAACCATAGAGGATATGTATGGGAAGCGCGGAGGGAAACCCTGGTGGCGTTTCAAACTCGACCCCGTACTTGCTCTCGGACAGACTCACCCGGAACGCCTGATTGTGGCCGAATATGATGGCGAAGTGGCTGGATACGCCATGTTTATACTCGACAATAAAACCCGGATCGGGCAGGTGCAGGACAATGCCGTCGATCCCGCCTTTGCCGGAAAAGGCATCGGTTCGGCAATGCATCGCCAGGTGCTCAAGGCGCTCAAAAAGGCTGGCATGGAGGTGGCGAAGGTGGGAACCGGCACCTCCGATGCTTTCGCGGCTGCCCGGCGGCTCTATGAAAAGCACGGCTTCAAAGAGGTCTTTGTTCAGAAAACCTATCTGCGCAGCCTGGACGATCTGGAGTTTTGAGACGAAAGAAAAAAAGGAAGTTCCGGGTCTTGGAAGAGCCATTGAATGGCTAGACTGCAACTCTAAATAGAACGATCTGTTTATGAAGAAGGTACAATTCATGATGATGATTGCATTATCCTGCGGGACGGGGAGAGGTGTTGAAAATGGACTATAGAAAAGCAGGCAGATGGGGTGTTCGGTTAAGTCGTGTGGGGCTTGGATGATTATTTTGTCGAGGTCTGCATACGTGGTGTATACCTTAAACGGATGAAAATGTTGATTTTAACCACGGAATACAC
>WFRA01000263.1 GCA_015486775.1 Kiritimatiellales bacterium
ATGGGATTGGGTTTTGGAGTGCAGAAAACCAAAAAAATGCGGTCTGGTTATCGACAGAGGAAGAACTCTTTTGTTAGCTCACGGATTCAGGTTTGAGGCTGTTTGCCGATGCGCCGGCGATTTATCCTGTTTTTTGCAGGGGATACAAATCTTCTTTCCGACCCTGCTGGGCGGTTCCGGAAAAATGGGCTTCCAAAAGGATTTCCGCCGGGATACCCAGCCCCTCCACCAAGTTCCTGATCATGGTTTTGCTCAGGCCGCGCTTCCCGTTCAGCACTTCCGAAACCCGGCTGATCGATCCGAGATACTGAACCATGTTTGCTTTGCTCAGCCCATTCTGCTCCATGAAAAACCGGATGGCCTCAACCGGGCTGGGGAGGTTGATGGGGCAATGCTCTTCCTCGTATTTCTCGGCCAGCATGCCAAGCAGTTCCAGCTCGTCCTCGTCCGCAGAACCGGGAGGGGCATCCATAAGGGCTTCGATCCGCGAAAGGATCTTCTCGTATTCTTCCTCTGTCTTGATGATCTTGGCGTTCATCATATGGTCTCCGCATCAATCTTGTCGTATTCCGCGTGGGTGCCTATGAACCGGATATAGATGGTTTGGGTGTTGTAATGGATTTTAACGACCAGGCGGTACGAGTTTCCTTTGATGTTGAAAACCACCCGGTTTCCCGGAACGACATCCGCCGATCCAAAGGTTTGCCGTATCTCGTTAAAGCTGCTCCACTTTCCTTTCTTGGCCACATGGTACCAGGTTTCCAACGCCCCTCTGGCATCGGTGTGGTTTTCCCAAAACCGCCTCAATGTGCCTCTTTTTATAATCCTCATCCAAAATTACCCATTTTGGGAAACAGACTCAACTTTTCCCATTTCGGGAAAAGAGTAAAGCCAATTTTGCAGGTTTCTCCGCGCTCTGGCTACTTCACCGCCGCACCGGCACCGAGATCGCCTTCGACGGTGACGAGCTTGAGCGTGTCGCCTTTGGAGGCGGCCAGCAGCATGCCTTCGGACTTTACGCCGCGCAGCTTGGCGGGCTTGAGGTTCGCCACCACCACGATGGTTTTTCCAACGAGCTCTTCCGGCGAATAGTGCAGGGCGATGCCGGCGACGAGCTGGCGTTTTTCGTCGCCCAGATCCACTTGCAGCTTGAGCAGCTTGTCGGCACCTTCAATCTTTTCGGCTTCGAGCACAACGGCCGTCTTGAGCTTCACGTTCATCACCTGCTCGAAGGTGATCAGGCCGTCTTTTTTCTTCGTAGGCGCGACGCCCTCGTCGCGTTTGCTCTTTTTCGGGGGGAGCGACGGGGGCGTCGCTTCTACACTCTTCACTTCAATCCGAGGGAAGAGGGCACCGGGCTGGGAGATTCCAGACCCTGGAACCAGTACACCAAATGTGGCGAGTTTTCCAAGCTTTGGAAGAGCGTCGGCCATGCCGAGTGCGGTGCGCAGGGCGAGCATCTTTTCGGGCATGACGGGATAGAGCAGCGCGGCGCAGACGCGCAGGCATTCGGCGGCGGTGTAGAGGCAGTGCGCCACCTGCGCTTCGGTGCCTTCCTGCTTGGCGAGGCTCCAGGGGGCGCGCTCTTGGAGGTAGACGTTGATTTTGCGCACAACGGCCATCACCATTGCTACGGAGCCATCGAGCTTCATGTTTCCAATCATTGGACCCATTTCCTCGGCGGCGGCCACGGCCTCTTTCCAGAGCGCGTCTTCGGGCGCGGTGTCGAATCCGCCCTCCGCCGGAGCGGGCATCTGGTCGCCGCAGTAGCGGGAGATCATGTTGAGCACGCGGTTGGCGACGTTGCCGAGGTCGTTGGCGAGGTCGGAATTATAGCGTTTCACAAAGGCCTCTTCGGTGAAGGAGGCATCTTGGCCAAGGGTCATTTCGGCAATGAGAAAATAGCGGAAGGCATCGACGCCATACTTTTCGATCATCTCCATGGGATCGACCACGTTGCCGAGCGACTTACTCATTTTGGTGCGGCCGGTCAGCCACCAGCCATGGGCAAAGATCGACTGCGGCATCTCGACGTCCATCGCCTTGAGCATGGTGGGCCAATAGACGGTGTGGGTGGTGAGAATGTCCTTTCCAATGAGCTGGCAGGAGGCGGGCCACCACTTTTTAAACTGCTCCTCGTCGGACTTGTAGCCGATGGCGGAGATATAGTTGATCAGCGCGTCGAACCAGACATAGGTGACAAAGTCGGCGTCGAACGGCAGCTCGATGCCCCACGCCAGCCGCGACTTGGGCCGCGAGATGCAGAGATCCTGCAGGGTCTTGGTCTTGAGGAAGCCGAGGGTTTCGTTGGCGCGGAAGGCGGGCTGGATAAAATCGGGATGGGTTTCGATATAGTCGATCAGCCACGCCTGGTATTTGCCCATGCGGAAAAAATAGTTGGATTCCACAATGGCATCGACCTTGCGGTTGCACTCGGGGCAGTTGCCCTCGACCAGATCCTTTTCGGTAAAGAAGCGTTCGCAGCCGACGCAGTACCAGCCCTCGTATTCGGCCTTGTAGATTTCGTCCTTGTCGAACAGCTCCTG
>WFRA01000264.1 GCA_015486775.1 Kiritimatiellales bacterium
ACTACGACAGCATGATCGGGAAGATCATCGCCGTGGGGAAGGATCGCGACGAATCGATCATCCGCATGCGTCGCGCCCTAGAGGAGTTCACCATCAGCGGCCCGAACACCTCCATTCCGCTGGGCGAGGCGCTCATGGAGAGCCGCCGTTTTATCGAGGGGTCCTACAACACGGCCTTCCTCGAAAAGTTCATGCATGAAAGCTTTCTGAATTCGAAAGGAGAGTGAAAAGATGACCGAACAGATAGACCAACCGACCGCCGACCACCAGGAGCTCGCCGTGGCGGAGGCCGCGGCTTCCGGATATGGCCAGATCAACATCCACGACAACGTCATCGCCATCATTGCGCACGAAACCGCCAAGAAGGTTCCGGGCGTGGTCGAACTTCAGGGTTCGCTGGCGGACGGTCTGGCGGGGATGATCGGGAAAGCGCCCAAGGACAAGGGCATCCGGATCGAGAAGGAAAACGAGGAACTACTGACCATCGATCTTGCGGTGGTGCTGGAATACGGCGTGTGCATTCCGGAAATCTGCGTGCAACTCCAGGCCGCCGTGAAGGAGGCCGTGGAGAGCATGACCGGTAAGCAGATCTACGCCGTCAACGTGGTGGTGCAGGGCATTCGCGGTTCAAGTGAAAAAAGCGACGGGGAGTAGGCGATGAAAAAGGGAGTGGTCAGGTTTCTGGATATGGTTGCGGGTTTGGGCGTGTTGCTGCTGGGCGGCTTGCTGGTCTACTCCAGCCAGATGGACAAGGAACTCAACACCCAGCTACTCGATCTGGTAAAGAACACCCCGCTCTACAGCGTGGCCATCGGCCTGTTCCTGATCCTCTCCGTCGTCCTGCGGATCGCCTCGGGGCGGAAGGCCCGCGAGAAGGACCGCTTCATCGACTTCGAGGCCGATGGCGGGAGCGTGGGGATCAGCACCAAGGCCATCCGCGACTTTATCGAGCAGATCGGCAAGGAGTTTTCCGCTGTCAGGAGCATCGAGAGCAAGCTGGTTCAGGACAAGAACGCGCTAGACATCGGCATTAACGTGAAGGTGGCCGCGGGCAACAAGATTCCCGAGCTTTCCCGCATGTTGCAACAGCGGGTGCGCGAAAGCGTGCGTGAGTCGCTCGGACTGGAAGAGATTCGCAACATCACCATCAAGGTGCAGGAAATCGTCGGCGCGCCTGCCGAGCACGCCGG
This sequence comes from Kiritimatiellales bacterium, assembly GCA_015486775.1. Lineage (GTDB taxonomy): Bacteria > Verrucomicrobiota > Kiritimatiellia > Kiritimatiellales > Pontiellaceae > Pontiella. Next base: position 1,191 of record WFRA01000264.1, read on the forward strand.
TTCCGAACCGGCCGAATAGGATCATGCAGCGCCCGGTCGCGCGGTGGCTGCCGCTTCTCCTCCTGCCGATCGCCCTTTCCGGCTGCATGCGGCTTTCCGAAGGCAAGCCGCCCGGCCCGTGGCATGCCGCCTACCAACCTATCGACGATCCCGATTCCGATGCGTTTGTTGCCCAGGCATTGGAAAAAGCGGTTGCCGAATTTGGCGAACCCGTCGTTCCCGTAAAGAAGGTGCTGCTGCGCCGCTCGAAAAAAACGGGGGAGGCGCGGCGCTACCGCCTGGCCGAGGATTTCTCGCTCACCGAATGCGTGAACGCCTCCAACGGCCTCTTCGCCATCTACCTCGCGGCCGACCCCGGCGGCAAAAACTATTTCCCGCTGCTGGGCCACGAGTGCGCCCACCTGCTCGACCCCTACCTCTTCGACTGGTACATGGAGGGTTTCGCCACGCTCGTTTCCGAGCAGGTCTGCGCGGAGACCGGCCATGGGTGGGGCGACTGGAAGCGCCGCTTCTCCAAAAGCCGCCGCAAGCCCTACGCACTCTCCTACCGCATGATGCGCGATCTGCAGCGCGAATTCCCCGCCGAATATCCTTCCATCATCCGCTTTACCGCGCCCAACGGCACCGCCGGCCGGCGGCATATCGACATCGACGCCTGGCTCCGTACCTTGCCTGCCGACCGTCGCGCCGTCGCGCTCGGTATCATATCCGACTACACCAAGGTGTTGCATCACAAGGCCAGTGCGCAGTACTATTTCGCCATCCCGACAGAGGAACCCCCGCGATGAAGTTTTTTCCAACCCTTGGAATCCTGCTACTCCTGCCGCTGGCGGCACCGGCCGCCACCCTGCGCCTGGAGGGCGACCGCGCCTGGCTCTCCGCCAAGGAGACGCCCCTGCCCAGAGTACTCAAGCTCTTCGAGCAGCGCGGGGTCGAGGTGCTCGTCGATCCCGCCGTGGCCGGTCGGCGCATTTCCGGGGATTGGAAAAACACGCCCATCGACCGGCTGGTCAACCAAATCGCCAGCCCGGACAGCTACATGGTCGAACGGCAGAAAACCGATACGCCGCTCGGCCCGCTCTACCGCGTCTCCTCCATCCGCATCTTCACCGACGGAAACGCCTCCGCCGCACAGCCCCTCTCCCCCGGCGGGCGCGTGCTCGATGTCGTGACGGGCACCAACGGCGTGCAGTACCTCCGCGGCGAAATCATGGTCGGCTTCGGCGAGCGATCCTCCATCGAAGACCTCAACGCCCTCCTGCGCAAAATCGGCGGCACCGTGATCGAGGTGATTGACCCGCCCGGCATCTACCGCATCAAGCTCAACGACGGCATGTCGGTCGAGGACGCGCTCGCCATCGCGGCAGCGCAGAAAGGGGTGGAAAACAGCGAGCCCAACCTCGCCTTTCCAAGGATTGGAACCCAGCCCGTGCCCTACACCGGCGCCTCCGGCGGCGTCAACCTGCATCTCCAGCCCGGCGAAACCGCCGTGGCCGTCTTCGACTCCGGCCTCGACCCGCAATATGCCGACCTCCCCTTTATCCGCGGAACCTTCAACGCCCTCGATCCCACCCAGCCCATGACCGACCCCGTCGGCCACGGCACCCTCACGACCCTCATCGCCTCCGGCGCCATCACTCCCCTCGGTGCCGAGCCGGCCGAAACCGGGGTACCCGTGCTCTCCGTGCGCACCTTCGACGAAAACGGATATACTTCCAGCGACACCCTTATCCGCGCCATCGACTATGCCGAAGAGTCCGGCATCGGCATCATCAGCATGAGCTGGGGTTCCGAGACCGAAAGCGCCTTCATGGAGTCCA
>WFRA01000265.1 GCA_015486775.1 Kiritimatiellales bacterium
AGTCGGCGATGATGTCTTCGTAGACAGTCCGGGCTTCCGCAAACTTCCCGAGCGCTTCGAGGCAGCGAGCCTGACCGAGCATGGCGGAGGGAGCCAGGTAGGACTCCCCATGCGCTTTCGCGAAATCGGCGTAGAGCTGTCGGGCTTCCTCTTTCTGCCCCTTGGCCTCTTTGCAGCCAATCAGGTTGAGCTGCGCCTGCGGCGCGAGTTCGTGGTCGGCATATTTTTTGGTAAACTGGAGGTAGAGGCTTTCGGCTTCGTCGAAGCTTCCGGCATTGAATTTATCCAGAGCGAGCGCCATCTCGGCCAGCGGGGCGGAGGGCGTGGAGGGGTAGTCGTCGACAATGGCCTGAAGGTCGGAGGAACCCTGCGCGTGCAGAAGCGCAGAATCGGCGCGGGCTTCCTTCTTGAGGTGTTGGTTTTTGAAGAAGCCGTTGGCCAGAATCAGAACACAGACCACTAGGATTCCGGTAACGACGGGCTTGGCATATTTTTGCACGAAGACGAGGACTTCCTTCACTTCTTGCTGTTCGAGCTGTTGCTGTTTCAGCAGCTCTTCGTGGCGCTGCGCCGCGGTATCGTCCCGCTCGGTGTGGTGGTGTGGGTGCTGCGGTTTTTTCTTCTTCCTTTTCTTTTTCGTCCCGGAACTTTTGGGGCTTTTTTTCTGGGCGGGGGACTTGGGTTCCGGCGCAACCGCAACGGCCTCCCCGGTCGGGGATGGCTCCTCCTCGGCAGGCGGCTCCTCGGCAGACGATTTCTCCTGAGACGGGAGTTCCTTCAGGGAAGGAAGCTCTTTCAGGGTCGAGCTTTTGTGTTCCTCGGCGGGAGCTTCCTCTTCCGCCTCCGCTTTGGCAGGTTTTTCCGGGAGGGGGAGATCTTCGGTTGGAGGTTCGGACTCTTGTTCCGGGACGGTTTCCGGTTCGGTGGTTTCGGCCTCCGGAGCCGGTTTTGCCTTGTTGTCGTTCAGGGTCTTGAGCAACTCCTCGTGGCCGCTAAGAAACGATTGCTGTTCGTTGAGATCGTCTTTCTTTTCTTCTGTCATTGCATGGCTCCTGCCTGAGTCGTAGTAAAAAGAGCGGCCATTCTGTCTATTTAGCGGCTAATTTCAAGGTTTGTTTCGTATAATGCGACGATTTGGGAAGCAATCGACTCGGGCGGGGCACCTTCGGTGTCGATTTTATGCTCGAAGGCCTCGTAGAGCGGACGGCGGGTTTCCAGCAATTGGAGGATTTTTTCCCGCTTTTCGCCGGCGAGCAGAGGGCGGGAGTTGTCGTTCTCCACCCGTTCGAGGATGGTCTCCGCCGAGGCGAGCAGGCAGACCACCAAGCCATTTTTTTCGTAGTCGGAAATATTGTCTGGATCCAGCACGACCCCGCCGCCAGTGGAGACCACCTGGCCGCTCTGCGCAGAGAGTTCGCGGGCGATCTGCCGTTCCAAGGTTCGGAAGGCCGCCTCGCCATCCTCGGCAAAGATTCGGTTGATGGTTTTTCCCGCCCGCGCCTTGATGCGCTCGTCCATATCGACCAGGGGCATGCCGGTCTGTTCCGAAAGCAACCGGCCCACCGTGGTCTTTCCGGTTCCCATGAACCCCACCAGTACAATGTTGCGCTTGCTCATTCCCTCTCCAAAAGTTCCAAGATCCGGATACGGAAAAACGCCCCGGATGGAGCGTTTTTCGTCGCCAAAAACCCGCGGTCTAGGCTGCGGTCTCGCGGATGGCCGCGCGGATTTGCCTAGTGTTCATATGCACCAGCTTTTCTTCGCTGATCCCTACGGCCACCAGACGCTTTTTCTGTTGCATCAAACGCTGACGCTTTAGGCGCGGTTTCTTGACCGGGCGGCGCAGCGGCTTCTTGCGCATTGCTCTTCTAATTCTCATGATAAACCTCTTCCAATTTGTCTTGGTTCCAAAATCAGAGGCGGAACCTACACATCCGCCGCATCCCGTGCAACCCTTATCTCAGGCAAATTCCATCCCGCATTGCCTTGGGCGGAACAATGAATGGCAGAAATTATGTTTCCGCCAACAATGCCCTTTTACTGGGCGAGTTGGGGCTCGGCGCTCCCGGGAACGCCGAGCCCCAGCTCGGCACGCATCTTTTCACCACCGCACCCGACCGTAATCGTTTTGCTCAAAATTATTTTGCTCATTTATTTTCATCTACTGATGGCAGAATAATGGACAGCAGAATCATTTTGCCTTCACACTTTGCAGACGAAGCATTGAAGCAGAATGATTTGATGCAAAATCCCGATTCCAAACTCCCTCGCCTGTCACGCCGGAGGAACGAAGGCGGACGGCTCCATTTTGCCCAAAATTATTTTGCCTACCCTCCCCAACAATTCGCGTCCATTCGCGTTTATTCGCGGTTCTAAACCTTTCCCCATTCCGGTTTCTGCGTCCGCAATTACAGCAAAACGATTATGAGCAAAATGATTCATGATTAAAGGCAGGTAGTATTTACAAAATCATGGACAACAAAATAATTTTCGTATTCCACAGCCCCTCTCCCGCACCGCTTTCGTGTCTTTCGTGGTCAAAAAAATATTGTCCTGGTTTCATGTATTCCGTGGTTTAAATTCGCCTGTCACGCCGAAGGAACGAAGGCGGACGGTTCAAAATCCGGCGTTTTCTCATTCCAAAACTGAAAAAATTCGCAGAAACCGGAAAATAATCCTGCGTCAAGCGACACTTCCAACTCTTGGAAGTTTTTTTATCACCACCCCAGACTATCCC